>NZ_JAWOQO010000219.1:0-1109 GCF_033337345.1 Vibrio sp. YT-18
GCTGCTTCTGACCGCCAGAAAGAGTAATGCCTTTTTCGCCAACTTCGGTTTGGTATCCGTCAGGGAATTTCTCTATATCGTCGTGGATACACGCCAATTTCGCTGCTTGATAAACTTGCTCCTTTGTTGCTTGAGGATTGCCAAGGGCGATGTTGTCAAAGATCGATTTTGAGAACAAAAATGGACTCTGATTCACAACCGCAAAGCGATTACGCCATTGAGGTAAGATAGCGTCTTTGATTTTGACATCGCCAAACTGAATGGTGCCATTTTCTAAATCATGTTGACGCAATAGCAGGGTGAGTAACGTCGATTTGCCACTGCCTACTGGGCCTGCAATTCCGAGCATTTTCCCTGGCTCTAACGTTACGTCCACAGCGGCAAGAGCTGGTGGGAGTTCTTTACTCCAATGGAACGCGTCAATCTTGATGTGTAGCGGTAATGGTTTGTTATCTAGAGGTTGTGTACCACCAATGATCTCTGGTTGTTCATCGAAGATTTCTTGTAGCCGATTCCATGCGGCAGAACCGCGCTCTAAGATGTTAAACAAGAATGCGAACGCCAGCATTGGCCAAATCATCAAACCCAAGTACATGGTGAAGGCTGTCAAATCACCAAGAGTGATTTCGCCTTTGTCGACCAGATACGCGCCTGCCGCCACACTAAGAAGAAACGAAAGACCAATCGTCAACTGAATCGCAGGGTCAAAGCGCGCATCTACTCTCGCTACCGCGATGTTTTTAGCACCAGTATCGTCAACGACATCTTCAAATCGTTGTTGCTCTTGGTTTTCCAAACCAAAAGCACGCAACATTCGCACACCATTTAGGGATTCTTGCGTCATATCGGACATCGAAGAGAATGCTTCCTGCGCGACACGAAAACGTTGGTGAAGAATGCGGACGATAAAGAAAATAATTACCGCGAGAAATGGCATTGGCAACAGGGCCATAACGGTCAGTTTCCAACTGACTTGCGTGACCATGATGATCAATACTGCTATGCCTGTGATAACCGAGTCGGCTGCCGTTAATACCCCTTCGCCAGCTGTCATAACGATGTTTCTTACGTCGTTCGTGCCGCGCGCCATCAAATCGCCAGTTTTGTAT
>NZ_JAWOQO010000220.1:0-1107 GCF_033337345.1 Vibrio sp. YT-18
CCAGAGAAACGAAAGCGCATTTTTTGGCTGATGCCTTCTTTACTTAGTAGAACGGCAAATAGCAGGTCGCCAGGCACACAAAAGCGTTTGTTATCTTCATCATGAATAGGGTTGTAATCACCAGCCACGCGCTTAGCAAAGTGACTTGCTTGTTCACGAGTGAATTGAAATTGATGATTATTGTTTGAAAAATAAGGTGTTAGAAACATAATTATTAAGTAGTAACCAAAACTGTAAGGGATTATATGCGAATATCTGAGTAGCAATGGTCCATCCAGTAGAAAGTTCACTGCATTTTGACAATGCGCACCCAAATCAGCAGATAAACGTTTAAAAACACATGCTTGAATGGCTTATCCATTTATGATGCGAATAAGTGCGTCGCGCGACTCTGATATCACTCACGAATTGTTAAGAGTATAGACACAAAAAAGGCTCCACGAAGAGGTGGAGCCTAGACTGAAGTTTGCTTCTACAGATTAATGTACGCTTGGCAGAAGGTTCTCTGGCATCAGTGCGTTATGTAGAGCGAGTTTCAACAATGTGTTTGCTTGCTCGATATCGGGTGCAAAGTAACGGTCTTTATCGTAGAACGACACTTTTTCACGCAGCATCTGTTTTGCAATTTCGATTCGCTCAGACGATTTATTTGGCGCTCTGAAATCCAAACCTTGCGCCGCCGATAGATATTCGACAGCCAGAATGCCGCGAGTGTTTTCACCCATTTCTTTCAGTCTGCGAGCCGCGAATGTCGCCATTGACACGTGGTCTTCTTGGTTTGCTGATGTTGGTAAGCTGTCTACTGAGGCTGGGTGAGCAAGGGTCTTGTTTTCACTTGCCAATGCCGCAGAGGTTACTTGAGCAATCATGAAGCCAGAGTTCACACCACCATTATCGACTAAGAACGGCGGCAGTTTTGATAGCGCGCTGTCGATGAGAAGTGCCATACGACGCTCGGACAAACTGCCGATTTCTGCAATGGCGAGAGCTAAGTTGTCGGCTGCCATCGCAACAGGTTCTGCATGGAAGTTACCGCCAGAGATGATGTCGTTATCTTCTGCAAATACTAATGGGTTATCAGAAACGGAGTTCGCTTCTACTTGCAAT
>NZ_JAWOQO010000221.1:0-1107 GCF_033337345.1 Vibrio sp. YT-18
AACCGTTTTGATGGCTGAAGACAAGATAACGACAGCGAGGACGACGAAAATACCGATAGTGATCAGTGAATCGATAGGCATGATTTATTCCCTTGAGTGCATAATAACTGATTCATTTTCACGCATTTTTGGGTTGTAGACAATCGAAGATGTTGAGAAGAAACGATAGCGGTGCGATTTTAGGCAAAACAAAGGCCGGAAGTTCCGGCCTTAGACTGCATTGTATGGTTTAGTTGGGACTACTTTGTTGGGTATTCAATCCAACTAGAACCATCAAGAGAAACATAATACTTCCCTTGTACTTCAATCACAGTAGAACCGGAGTTCTGCGCGACAATGCGTGTTTCTGGTAGGTTCTCCGTCAATATTGAAGGGCTAAACGTCTTACTTTGATAAATGTTTTTATCCAGAATATTCGACACGAGCTGTGACAACGCCAGATAGCTAGATGGCGCATTGACGTGTTCTGTGCTGCCCTGACGTTGAATTCCTTCTCCGAAGATTTTAATTCCTACCGGGGTGTGAACGATCGTTGGCGCAGGAATTTCTCGCATACCTGAAATTTGCATTCGGTCTCCTCGCATACCACCACCATGTTCTGGTACCAAAGCGACAACGATGTTGCGTTTTGAGGACTTTAAGGTTTTAAAGAACGCGTGGAGGTCATCAAGCAAATTCTTAAGGCGCATTTTGTAGCTAGCAATGGATGTGCTTGAATTCGTATTGATGATCCGGTTGCCATCGTGCAGTGAAATCGAGTTGTAGAGTGCCACGACTTTGTCGTCACTACTGTTAAGTCTTTGCAGCCACCAGTTATCCAGTACTTGCTTATCGCGGAAGATCGAAGAGCCATCAAAAGATTTTTGGTAAGGAGCCAAACCTTCTTGAGACATAAGAGCCGCTTGTAAGTCGCCGTCTTTCTTGATCAATTCAAGGAAGCTATCGAAGACACCATTGTGGTTCATCAGTAAATTTTCTTTGAAGCCTAGCTCTTTCAAACTTTCGAACAAGTAGCACTGTTTTGAAGGTGCGGGTTGGAACAGTTGACTGTGTTCCTGTTGACCGCAATTGGCTCGTAGTAGACGAATGACCGCAGGCCCGCTGTAT
>NZ_JAWOQO010000222.1:0-1106 GCF_033337345.1 Vibrio sp. YT-18
TTTATCAGACCAAGCCAAAATAGAAATCATCTATTAAAAATCAACAAGATAAAACAAAAATCAAGAAGAAAGCCGTAATCCACACCAGTTAATAGACATTATTTTCAAAAAACATTAGGAATGATTCGACGCATTATGATTTATAGCGAAACTTAACCATTCTCGATCGCAAAAATTGATATATAGGAAAGAAAATTACCGATCTTAAGTAATACAAAACCTACAAAGCAGGATAATTCCTACAAATAACCAAGAAAATATCACTCGTTTTCGATTTGGATTATTAAGCCCCTCAAAAATACCGATAAAAACAAACTGACAAATCAAAACATCAGAGTGTTGATAATTAAAACTGTCACTCGAAAACCATCGGTAGATTGGTTCAATCTTAGCAACATATATCCGATTCAAATACGCTATTTGAAAAAGAAAAATGCCCCGCTAGATCTATATCCAGCGAGGCATGTAATTGGCGAGAATACGCTTCTTCGAAGACAGAATACCTATTCTTCTCGAAATGCTCGGTTCATGCTTTCTGTCAGTGGCTTAATCAAATAACTCAGCGGTGTTCGAGGCTCAGACAAAATGAGTACTTCGGCGTTCATTCCGGATGTCAAACGGTACTTGGCAACATCATCTTGAGAAATTGAGATTCGCGCTAGGTAATAGTCATCTTGGTTTTCTTGTGACAGTTTATCCGCAGAAACAGTCAGCACCGTGCCATCGAAAAGAGCCAATGTTCGTGCATTCAGAGCGGTTAATCGCACATGCGCTTGTTGTCCTGGATTGATCAAGTCAATGTCTTGCGGATTGACTCTTGCTTCAACAAGCAACTTATCATCTTGAGGCACTAACTCTAACAACGTTTGTCCTGAACCAATAACCCCCTTTTCAGTGAACACTTGCATGTTCACTACGCGGCCTGAGATTGGCGCATTGATTGAAGTTCTAGCCACCACATCTTGAGCAGATCGATACTCTTCACGAATGGCAACGACTTCTTTTTTGGTATTCCGCAACTCTTCGACGATTTCATTCAATCTTTCGAGCTTTAACTCTTCTATCTTGGCTTGGTTCTCGTCTAACCTTTTTCCAACGGTTAAAGA
>NZ_JAWOQO010000223.1:0-1106 GCF_033337345.1 Vibrio sp. YT-18
AAACGGACGCTCAACACTTCAAGCCAGCAACACACTGACTTGGGCGTCATTGAACCAAAAGTTGTCTGCAAATAGCGAAACGACCAAGCACTACCAACAGTTGAGTGAGCACCCGATGGTGAAAATGGCAAACGTAAGTATTTCTGCCAATGAAACTCAAGTGGACATTGCAGAGCAAGCTTACACGCCTCAATTCGGTGTGGAAGTGATGTACGCCTATCGTCAAGCCAACAATATGAAAGGCGAACCTGCATCGGATTTGGTGAGCGCGTATCTAACAATGGACATTCCCCTGTTCACTGGCAATCGCCAAGACCGCAACTTAGCCGCCGCTCAGTATCAAGTGGGTGCTGCTCGCTCACAAAAAGATACGTTACTGACTCAGATGAACGCGAAGGTCAACACATTGCTGGTTGATCGCGCCAACTTGAGTCAGCGTTTAGAGCGTTATCAATCCACCTTACTTCCCCAAGTTCAAGCTCGTATTCACGCGGTAGAAAGGGGTTATCAAAACAACACCGCACAGTTTAATGACGTGATCATGGCAAGCACAGACGAGCTGGCGCTAAAGCTCGAACAGCAACGTCTTATTACCGATTTAAACATCGTAAACAGCAACTTAGCGGCTTTATTGGGTGGTTTCGAATATCAAGTATCCGCACCCAACATCACGCCTGAAGCAAGCGCGAACTAAAACAAAAACATGAGAGAACCCAAGTTTGGGGACGATGGCGAATGCACACCAATAAACAATCAACATCGCTGTCATGCCTCATGGGGAAAATAAGGAATTAGGAATGAGTTCAAATTCAATCAAGATAGCAACCATCGCTCGGCTTGTTGGCGGGGCACTAGGGTTGAGCGTTAATCAGTACCTATCTGGTGCAAACCACGACATGAGCGGCACAGGCGGTAGCGCTGCAAGCATCTCAAACGAGCCACTCTATTGGGTTGCGCCAATGGATCCAAATTATAAGCGCGACAAACCGGGCAAATCGCCAATGGGCATGGACTTGATCCCAGTGTACGCCGAAGATCTCGCGGGTGAACAAGACAAACCCGGCACGGTGAAAATTGACCCATCAGTTGAAAACAACTTAGGTGTA
>NZ_JAWOQO010000224.1:0-1105 GCF_033337345.1 Vibrio sp. YT-18
AGTAATGATTCAAGCTAAGCACCGATTTAGTCATAGAACGGTTTTGGATCGATTTCTAAAGATGAAGGCGCTATCGCTCTTTCAATTTTGTGCGTACTTGTTTTTAAATCCACCATCGCGACATCAATGTATCGTTTGTACTTACGGGAGTAGAAACATTTCACTTCTGGCTTTAACGCTTGAGATGGATTCGAAGACCACACAATACCCACTCTGCCATCACTGAGTTCCACGATAGAACCTACTGGATACACACCAATGCAGTTGATGAACTTGTAAACCAGATCAGGGTCAAGATGGAAAGGCGTTAGACTGAGCAAAATCTTAAATGCTTCTGCTGAGCTCATGCCTTTTTTGTAGCAACGATCAGCGGTGAGCGCGTCATAAATGTCGACGATACAACTCATGCGACCATGAATCGGAATCTCGTCGCCCGATAGTCCGCGCGGATACCCTGTTCCATCAAGCTTTTCATGATGCATTAAACACACGTCTCGGCTGACATCGCTCAACCCTTTCACTTCAACGATGATCTCGCCCGCGAAGACTTGGTGCAACTTCATGTGCTCAAACTCTTCTGGCGTTAAACGCGCTGGCTTGTGAAGAATTTTATCGTCCACTTTGATTTTACCCACATCGTGAATAATGCCACCAATCGCCAATTGCTTGAGGGTATCTTTGTCTAAGCCTAAGTGTTTGCCGAACGAAACCAACAGACAGGCGACATTTACTGAATGCTCGAGTAAATAAGAATCTTTCTGGCGCAATGCAGAAACACACTGCAAAGCGTCTGAATCAATAAATACACTTTCGATCATGTCATCCGCCCACGATTCAATCTCGTCGACTTGGATAACTTTGCCTTCAAAAGTTTGGTTGAGAAGTTTCTGCGCTAGGCCTTTTGCTTCCGCAATCAGCTTTTTAGCACGCTTGTGTTGGACTTCTCGCGAGCGATACGCACGTTGTACTTTGCTTGATACGGAAAGCGTTTTATCCCCTACTTCGATATCGATAGGTTCTTCGACGGGTTTGAATACGCACTGCTGAGCAGAAAGTGATTGATCAACCCAAACGAATTTCACGCCACTTGCGCGAAGCTTTTTAG
>NZ_JAWOQO010000225.1:0-1104 GCF_033337345.1 Vibrio sp. YT-18
TGACATTTTGATGTACATATAAACGGTTTGTACACACGCACGTTTGCCCTGCATTACGGAACTTGGACGCGATAAGCCCATTAGCAGCTGATTCCAAATCAGCATCCTCAAAAACAATAAACGGAGCGTTACCTCCAAGTTCCATCGATACCGCTTTAACAGTTTCACTAGCCTGCTTCATCAAAATTTTGCCGACGCGAGTCGAACCCGTAAATGAAATCTTCTTGATCCTAGGATCCATCGATAACACCTGACCAAACTCAGCGGCCTGTTCAGAAATAACAACAGGTAAAAGCGGCTTAGGGATACCAGCCTGATACGCAAGTTCAACAACCGCTAGTGCGGTCAGAGGGGTCAACTCGGACGGTTTGATGATCATCCCACACCCAGCAGCTAACGCAGGTGCCGCTTTTCGTGTGATCATAGCAATAGGGAAATTCCACGGTGTAATCGCAGCACACACGCCTACAGGCTGTTTAATTGTAGATAAACGTCTATCTACAGCAGGAGCTGGGATAATCTCGCCATAAGCTCGTTTAGCCTCTTCTGCAAACCACTCTACAAAAGATGCCCCGTAGCTCACTTCCCCGCGGCTTTCAGACAATGGCTTACCCTGTTCCAATGTAATAATGGTCGCGATATCTTCAGCGTGTTCCATCAACAATTGATGCCAGTTTTTCAAACAGCTAGAGCGCTCTTTCGCACTCAACTTAGCCCATCGAACTTGTTCAGCCGAACACGCTTCAATGAGGCAATCCAACTCTTCAATTGAACTCGGTTTCAAGCGAATTAACTCTTGCTCAGTTGCAGGGTTGATGACCACAACTCCATCGTCGGAAGCCCATTGTTTAAATACTTCTTTTAAGGTTTCATTTTTTATTTGTTGCATCACCAGACTAACTCCTACGAGAACTCCTTTTAGGGTAATCCTTCTAGTAGAAATCAGCAAAGCAAACAAAGTTTTCTGACAGTGTTGACATTAACAAGCGAAAAAGCCGTGAGTATAAGGACTAGGAATGGATCACATAGCAAGCCAGTTCGAAAATTCAAAGATTGCATAAATGCGAGACTCATTTGATAACTTCGAGTCTCAACATGATGATA
>NZ_JAWOQO010000226.1:0-1104 GCF_033337345.1 Vibrio sp. YT-18
CCGCCACTTTTATATTTAGGTTACGTTGGTTATTCCGCCATTTTGGCGTTTGCACTTGCGGCGTTATTAAGCAAACGGCCTGTCAATGAATGGTACCGTTGTACGCGAAAGGCCGCGTATTTTGCCTGGGGAACCCTGACTGTTGGTATCCTTGTCGGCTCTTGGTGGGCATACAATGAACTTGGCTGGGGAGGCTGGTGGTTTTGGGACCCAGTAGAAAATGCCTCTTTATTGCCGTGGTTAACCGGCACTGCACTCCTGCACAGCGGAGTATTAGCAAAGAAAAATCAGGGAGCGTTGTGGAGCACATACGCGTTGGCGTTTGCGACCTTTAGTTTAAGCATTCTCGGGACATTTATCGTACGTTCTGGCGTATTAACGTCGGTGCATGCTTTTGCTGTGGATCCTACCAAAGGTTTAGCCCTGCTTGCTGTGCTTAGTGCGTTAGTATTGATGACGTTTGGCGTACTGATTGTGCGTGGAGATGCCATCAAACCATTTAGGTTAAGTTCCTTGATCAGTCGAGCTTATATGGTGTGTGTGTCCATTGGACTTTTGGTCATATCCACGGCGATCGTCTTTTTAGGTACGTTCTATCCGATGATTTATCAATTGCTAGGGTTGGGAAACATCTCTGTTGGTGCGCCGTATTTTAATAGCTTGATATTTCCTCTTAGTATTTTCGCTTTGTTGGCGTTAGCCATGACGCCAATTTTGCGGTGGACAAAAGGAGTGTGTGCGAACTGGAAAGGGCAATTCGCCTTCGCAAGTACTATCGCTTTAGGTGTCGTAGCCGTCTTTATCTTGTCGGTTGATACCGTGCGTATTGGGACAATCACGAGTGTATTTTTAGCAGCTTGGGTTATTACTACGCACACTATGTTATGGCTGAATGCCGAAAACAAAGGGCCACTAATCAAGATGGTATTAGCACACGTCGGTTTTTCTTTAGCCGTTGTAGGAGCTGTCTTCAACAGTGAATACTCGTTCCAATACAACTTGCGAGTAGGGCCAGGTGTTTCACATCAAAGAGCAAACATTGGTATCGATTATCAAGGTATGGATTGGGTAATAGGGCCAAATTACACCGCAGAACAAGCAAGG
>NZ_JAWOQO010000227.1:0-1103 GCF_033337345.1 Vibrio sp. YT-18
AGGTGAACACAAAGGGCTGGATTGGCACAAAGAAACGCTTGGCGTATTTCGTTACACTCCGTTCGCGTCGCCAAACTACATCGAAAAACATGGCCCCATCCACCACCCGAGAGCACTAAACAAACATCCGTGGATAGATTTTGGGTCGATACAAGAGAATGGTTTGCTACTCTCGCACCCAGAACAAGGGGAGTTTTTTCTAGAACCATTTGTCAGCCGACTCTATAGCGACAACATTGCTATGCAGATCGATAGTATCGCCAACGGACATGGCATTGGTCTCTTGCCAACTTGGACTGCACAAGGGTATGAGAAACATCACCCCGGCCGTATCACCCCATGCCTTGAAGGCTGGCTTTCAGAGCCAATAACGATCAACTGTTATACACCAGCAGGGCGTCATCCTCTTCGCTTATCCGTACTGCTTGAAGATATTCACCAAAGTATTCCGCTAGATTGGAAATATTGAGACAAATAAAAAGGCCATCAACATGATGGCCTTTTCTCACAACCGCTCAACAGAGCCGGTTTAAACAACTGTCTCGATTACGCTAGTAGTTCTTTTGCTGTGTTCACTACGTTTTCTACAGTGAAACCAAACATTTCGAACAACTGGTCAGCAGGTGCAGATTCACCGAATGTTGTCATACCGATGATGCGACCGTCGAAACCAACGTACTTGTACCAGAAGTCTGCGATGCCCGCTTCAATAGCGATACGTGCTGTTACGTCTGATGGTAGAACTGCTTCACGGTAAGCTGCGTCTTGTTTATCGAATGCATCTGTTGATGGCATTGAAACAACGCGTACTTTCTTACCTTCTGCTGTTAGTTGCTCAGCGGCTTTCACTGCTAGCTCAACTTCAGAGCCTGTTGCGATTAGGATTAGCTCAGGTTTGCCATCGCTGTCTTTCAGGATGTAGCCACCTTTCGCGATGTCTGCAACTTGCTCAGCGCTACGTGGTTGTTGCGCTAGGTTTTGACGAGAGAAGATAAGTGCTGTCGGTGCATCTTTACGTTCAATCGCTAGTTTCCATGCTACAGCAGACTCAACTTGGTCACATGGACGCCATGTGTTCATGTTTGGAGTCAAACGTAGAGAAG
>NZ_JAWOQO010000228.1:0-1102 GCF_033337345.1 Vibrio sp. YT-18
GCGCTGCAGCTAAACAAGTTCTTGATATCGAAGTCGCGGCTCTGCAAGAGCTAGACAAATACTTTGATGAGCAGTTTGAACAAGCTTGCGAATTGATCCTTTCCAATAGCGGCAAAGTTGTCGTGATGGGTATGGGCAAATCAGGCCACATTGGCAACAAGATTGCAGCAACGCTTGCCAGCACAGGTACATCAGCGTTTTTCGTTCACCCGGGTGAAGCAGCGCATGGTGACTTGGGTATGATCAGTGCGGGTGACATTGTTATCGCCATTTCTAACTCTGGCGAGTCCCATGAAATCTTGTCTCTCTTCCCTGTTCTAAAGCGTTTAAACATTAAAATCATTAGCATGACGGGCAAGCCAGAATCCAACATGGCAAAACTGGCTGACTTGCACTTGCAAATCACTGTCCCTCAAGAAGCTTGTCCACTTGGCCTTGCACCAACCAGCAGTACCACAGCAACTTTAGTAATGGGCGATGCGCTAGCAGTTGCCCTACTTCAAGCGCGTGGATTCTCAGCAGAAGACTTCGCTCTCTCACATCCTGGTGGTGCTTTAGGAAGAAAATTGCTACTTAAGCTGTCTGATATTATGCACTTCGGAAATGCATTACCGAAAGTGTCTCCAGATGCGTTGATTCGCGATGCGCTTTTGGAGATTTCAGAGAAAGGTTTGGGAATGACCGCAATCGTGGACGAGCACGATGCTATGCTTGGTATATTCACCGATGGTGACTTACGCCGCACTTTGGATAAGCGCATTGATATTCATACCACGGCTATTGGTGAAGTCATGACGAAATATCCAACCACGGCACATCCAGAAATGTTAGCAGTGGAAGGATTGAACTTAATGCAGAACAAAAACATCAACGCACTTATCCTATGCAAAGAAGATAAAATCGTTGGCGCATTAAATATGCATGATTTACTAAAAGCTGGTGTGATGTAATATCGGCAACACGAAACATTCAAACGATTGATTACACAGATTAAGGCAATAGTCAGGGAAGTACTTAGCTAAACAAAAGGCCTTTAATATATGAGTTTTACTCGCCTTATTTATTTGCTCTTGGTTTTCGTCGTCGCATGGTGTGGTTATTA
>NZ_JAWOQO010000022.1:0-66542 GCF_033337345.1 Vibrio sp. YT-18
GGTAGTTCAGTTGGTTAGAATACCGGCCTGTCACGCCGGGGGTCGCGGGTTCGAGTCCCGTCCACTCCGCCACTTATATTAAGCCCCAGTCGAAAGACTGGGGCTTTTTTCGTTTTGGTTCCCCGACTTACCTTAAACCCACTTTCGTATTGAAACCTTGCATCGAGAGGCCGGCTTCCCTCTGGCGATGCTTTCTAAGCCCTGTTATGAGTGAAGTGGAACTCAGTTTTGTGTGGTTTCTACTGAACCGGGTCCTAGTATCGAGCGCTAGTTCTCAGCCCTTGTGCTTACTTACCAAAGCTTCCTTTATTATTACCTGGAAAATTTATTCACTAGGTTATGTTATTTTCGGGGGAGATTTCTCTGCTTTAGATGTTTTGATTTAGCCATAGGCGCTTATTAATATAAACTCAGCGCATTTAAAACTTTCCAAACATGGATTTTGTTTTGTCGACCTATTTAAGCCAGTGTCTTAAAGTATATTCGCTACTTCTTCCCTCTAACCCTCTCCAACCTTCAAAGCCACCACTACGTACGTATAACGTGAGCGGTATAGGTGCTTTCATAGCTGTGTTTGCTGAGTAAGCAGTTCACCTGGCACATTGACTGAGGAAAAGTCTTCTTTCTGTGGACCTTCGTGTAAGTCACGATAGTTTTAATAATTATCTGGTACTTTTTATTCTAAAGGTGTACGCTTCACATCGAATATTTTTTCGACAGTAAATCATGTTATATCTCTTGTTTAAAAGCTTTGTAAGAAGGCTGAACTCCGTGCAAAAAACGCGATGAAGTGTTGCCCGGAGTCTTAAATTAATCTTCATCAGGTGTTTTATGCGTGAGTAACTTCGCTGAAGTTATACGCAGGCGTCTGTACACCTGATAAAAGAGAAGAGATGGCCGGTGATATTTCATCATCGGCCTTTTTGTATCTGTTAAGCAGCTACAAAGCATTATCCAGTATTGAAATAAGGGCCGGTATTGATCACCGGCCCTTTTTATTTGGTTAAAAGCATGAGTATTTTACAAGTTAAAAATTTGTCTTATCAGATCGCTGATAAGAGTTTATATAACAACGCGACATTTCGAATTAACGTGGGAGAGAAAATAGGTATCACTGGAGCGAATGGCGTTGGAAAAAGCACCTTATTAAAACTGCTTATTGGTGAATTATCTGCAGATAAGGGCTGCATTGACTGGTTACCAAACCTTGAGGTGGGGTATTTAGAGCAACATTTTAAGATGGATAATGCGCTGACGGTTTATGAATGCTTAAAGAGTGCTTTTGAGAACTTATACGCTGCCGAGCAGAAGCTTTGGACTTTGTATCAGGCGATGACCGAGTCTCACTCTACATCTCTTTTAAGCCAAGTCGCTCGGCTACAGGCATATTTAGAAGATGAAGACTTCTATGCAATTAATACCAAAATTGAACGAGTTGCTGTAGGTCTTGGTATTTATCAATTTGGCTTAGATACACCGCTTGTCTCGCTAAGTGGCGGTCAAAGACACAAAGTCCTTTTAGGCAGGTTGTTACTTCGCAACCCCGATGTGTTAATTCTTGATGAGCCGACAAACTATCTTGATGCTCCGCACATTGAATGGCTAGTCACGTTTCTCAATGATTACATTGGCACAGTTTTACTGGTTTCTCATGATGTTGATTTCCTTAATCAAGTAGCGACCAGTATTTGTGATATTGATTATCAAACGGTTCGAAAATACAGCGGTACTTATGTCAAAGCAATGCAGCAAAAGCAGCACGACGGTGCTTTATTAGAAAAGCAATATAAGGCTCAGCAAAGTGAAATTCGAAAGCTAGAGCAATTTATTGCCAAAAATGGTGCAGGAGTTAACGCGAGTCTTGCTAAAGGGCGTAAGAAAAAACTGGATAAAATCGAACGTATTCAACTGAATAATGTAGAGAAAGTATCGACGTTTGACTTTGCTTACCAGCCCATTGAGCAACCGAATGTGGTTGAGGCAAAAGCGTTGATGATCGGTTATCAGCAGCCTCTGCTTCCAGTATTTGATATCACGTTAGCGCGCGGGGAAAAGTTGGTTGTTGCTGGCTTTAACGGCGTGGGTAAGTCGACCTTACTTAAAACCCTGATGGGGGAGATCGAGCCACTCTCTGGTGAGGTGGTATTGGCAAAAGGTGCAATGATTGGTTATTTTTCTCAAGATTTGTCTTGGCGCCATCCTCAGAACACGCCTGAACAGGAGCTGTGCTCTTGTGCGCCAACAATCTCAAGCAAAGAGTCACGCAAGCTATTAGCTCGCTTTGGGATCTCGGGGGATAAGACGCAGCGCCACTTAGATACATTGAGCGGTGGTGAGCAAACTCGGGTGAAACTGTGTTGTTTATCGGTTCAGAAATGCAATGTTTTGCTGTTGGACGAACCAACAACACATTTGGATAGCAGCAGTAAAAATGCGCTTAAAGAGGCTCTCCAGCGCTTTTCCGGTAGCGTGATTGTGGTATCTCATGAGAAGGCATTTTTGCAATCTTGGCCTGATAGAGTTTTAGATATTTCGTTGCTCACTTGTGCTGAATCGGAAACAGAACAGGAGGTGGAGCTATGATGCAGTCCATGGTCCTATTTCTCGTTGCTTTTCTTGTTGGTGTTGATGAGTTGATGCTTGGATCTATTCTTGAACCCATCGGAAATGATTTAAGTGTTCAACCGAGTCAGGTTACCTTATTTATTACGGCATATAGTTTAGCCATAGCAATTTGCGCTCCTTACTTGGGCCGTTTTTCAGACCGAGTTGGGCGTATTCGTATCATGGTGCCTGCTTGCTTTGTATTTGGGGTTGCGTCTATTACGACGGGCATAGTTCATGATTTTGAACTTGCTATTGCAACTCGAGTGATCACTGGTATTGCAAGTGCAGGCATGTTGCCAATTGCATTCGCGTTAGCGGGAGACGCGAAGGGTAATAGAGCGATGCGTCAAATTGTGATGGTTCAGGCGGGATTAACGCTAGGTATGATAACTAGCCCTGCGATCGGAGCATTGTTGACCCAGCTTTTATCATGGCGTGCCGCTTTTATTATTTTGGGCGTTGCGGCTCTTCTTGTCAGTGCTATGAGCGTAGTGTTCATGAATGACCAGCATGATGAGTCCAAAATGTCAGATGCTCTGCCACCTATAACAGGTGTAATTCATGTTCCTGGCGCGTTGAGGGCGATTTTAGCGATGTGTTTAGGTCTAGGGGGAGGTATTGGTGTATTTAACCTGATAGGCCTTCATATTCGAGATACCAGCGATTTGGCGCTCGGTTGGGTGGGCGCTATTTATGCAGCTCTAGGGATCGTGAGTGTGGTTGGAAATATGTGCGTGGCGAGAGCTTCTCGCTGGCTTGGTAGCTCTCGAGCCGTTATGCGAGTGGCTTTAATGGTGTGCATACCTTGCAGTGCATGGGTGTTCTCAAATGAGATGAGTACGGTGACCGCTTATCTTCCAGCTCTAGTGCTCTGGTCTCTTGCTGGAGGGGTTGGTTCTCCGGCATTACAAGCACATATCGCAAGCTTATCTGATGAATATCGAGGTGTGTTAATGTCTTTTGGAATGAGTATGATGCACTTTGGTGTCGCGATTTGGTCTGCCTTGGCGGGCTTCGCGTATTCTGTAGGCAATGAATGGGTCGCTTTCGTGGCTTTCCTATTGTTTGGCTCAGCAGTAGTTATCTTAAAGCCAGTTGGTAATACTGAACAAAGTGAGCGTTATTCGTAGTGTTTTAGTAGATAAAGAAAAGCCGTTACCTAAAAAGGTAACGGCTTGTTCCAAATACTTTTTGAAAAACGGTCTTAGTTCATGCCGTATTTCTTAAGTTTCTTGCGAAGAGTACCGCGGTTGATACCCATCATAGTTGCTGCGCGAGTTTGGTTACCGCGAGTGTACTGCATGATAGTATCTAGTAGTGGCTGTTCAACTTCAGCTAGAACTAATTCGTATAGTTCTGTTACTTCCTGGCCGTTTAGTTGAGCAAGGTAGTTTTTAAGAGACGCTTTAACAGAGTCACGTAAAGGCTTCTGAGTAATCTGGTCTTGTGACGTTACTGTAGTTACTGTTAATGCTTCTGAAGTCAGATTTTGTTCGAACATATTCGGTCTAGCTCTTCTCTTAATTATGATGCAACGTTATCAAAATAACCTTCTAACGCCTCAATTTGCAGCGGAGCTGCGTCGATAGCGTTGAAGGTACGGCGAAACTCACTTGCCTGTTCATGCTCTTTCAGGTACCACCCAACGTGCTTGCGCGCGATACGTGGACCTAAGAACTCCCCATAAAACTCATGCAGAGCATTTACATGACCAAGCATAATGGTTTTCACTTCCTCAGTTGGAAGTTCCTCCATTGTGGTGCCGTTTTCCAAATAGTGATGGATTTCCTGGAAAATCCAAGGACGACCCTGGGCAGGGCGTCCAATCATTAAAGCGTCCGCACCGGTGTACTCCAGTACAAATTTGGCTTTCTCCGGGCTATCGATATCACCGTTCGCGATAACCGGAATTGAAATCGCCTCTTTTACCGCTTTAATGCTGTCATATTCGGCCTCACCTTTGTACATACATGCTTTCGTTCTGCCATGCAGAGCAAGAGCTTGTATGCCGCAGTTTTCGGCTAATTTAGCGATCTGGACACAGTTCTTGTTGTCTGTATCCCAGCCAGTTCGAGTCTTTAACGTTACAGGAACGTCCACTGCATTCACGACCGCTTTCAAAATCTCTTCGATAATGTTTGGGTATTGAAGCAGAGCAGAGCCCGCTAGCTTCTTATTCACTTTTTTTGCCGGGCAGCCCATGTTGATGTCGATGATTTGTGCACCGTTCTCAACACTGAATTGAGCTGCGTCCGCCATAAGCTGTGGATCGGAACCCGCAATCTGTACAGAGCGAATGCCCGATTCGCCCTCGTGTACCATGCGCTGTTTCGACTTTGACGTTCCCCATAGTTTTGGGTTAGCAGACATCATTTCACTGACGGCCATTCCCGCACCATAGCGAAGACACAACTCGCGAAACGGTCTATCCGTTACACCAGCCATAGGGGCTACGATTAGATTGTTCTTAAGTTGATAGTTTCCGATTTTCAAAACGTCATCACAGTTCTGTACCAGCAAGGGCGCGCATTTTACGCATTTTTTCACTGCGTGAAAAGACTAATATTTGAGCATTTACAAATTGTTTTTGTAAATTGTATGAATTTCAAACAATTAGCTCTGAAAACCTTGTCTAGCCTTGCTTACGACCAGAGATGCGACACCATTCACTTTGCTCAACAATCGGGTCAATGTGAAGCTCGTCACGGTAATAGTTCGCAACATCTTCAGCTTGAGTGTCTAATACGCCGGACATAGCGAGGTCGCCATTTGGCTTAACTAGTCCTTTGATGATAGGTGCAAGTTCACGTAAAGGTCCCGCAAGGATGTTGGCCACAACGACGTCAGCGACGAGACCTTCTGGTTGATTTTGCGGTAAGTAAACTTCTAGTTTGTCTGCAACGCCATTACGCTCAGCATTGTCTTTTGAAGCAAGCAGGGCTTGAGGATCAATGTCGATCCCTATCACTTTTTCAGCGCCCAGTTTGATCGCTGCGATCGCAAGAATACCTGAGCCACAACCGAAGTCGATAACGGTCTTACCGCTTAAGTCCATGCTTTCTAGCCACTCAAGACAAAGTGCTGTTGTAGGGTGAGTACCCGTACCGAATGCAAGGCCTGGATCCAACATAACATTAACAGCGTCAGGATCTGGAATGTCGCGCCAGCTTGGACAAATCCATAAGCGTTCACCAAATTTCATTGGGTGGAAGTTTTCCATCCATTCGCGTTCCCAGTCTTTATCTTCAAGCTGTTCTACTTTGTAAGCAAAATTGTCAGCCAGCATATTGCTCGCTTTAATTTGGTCGATGATGAAGTTAGTGTCTGCTTCTGCATCATACAGTGCCAGAATATCAGTATCGCCCCATAAGCGAGTTTCGCCAGGTAGAGGTTCGAATACAGGTGTATCCTGCGCGTCTAAGAATGTAACAGACAGCGCGCCAGTCTCTTCCATTAGCATATCGCCGATTTGCTCAGCGTTTTCATTGGTCGCGTTGAGTTTGATTTGAATCCAAGGCATTGGTTTTTGCTCTTAAAGTGAATGAAGTGGCGCAGAGTTTACCAGAACTCTACGATTTGTTTGAGTATATACCCAAATAAGCCGATTTATATGTTGAGCCCTTCGCGTACATATAAAACAAAAATGCCCACGGGAGTGGGCATTTTTTAAGACGTTTGCTTAGGCTTATTGTAAGCCAAGCTTCTTCTCTAGGTAGTGGATGTTTGCACCACCGTGTTGGAAGTTTTCGTCATTCATAATGGAGAATTGCAGTGGCACGTTAGTTTTGATGCCTTCGATGATCATCTCACCCAGTGCGTTCTTCATACGTGCAATCGCTACATCACGGTTCTCACCGTAAGTGATCAGTTTACCAATCATTGAATCGTAATGAGGTGGTACTGTGTAGCCTGTGTAGATATGAGATTCCCAACGTACACCCATACCGCCAGGAGCGTGGAAACGCTCGATCTTACCCGGAGATGGTAGGAAGCGCTCAGGGTCTTCTGCGTTGATACGACACTCAATCGCATGGCCACGGATCTTAATATCATCTTGAGTGAATGACAGAGGCTGACCCGCTGCAACACGAAGCTGTTCTTTGATTAGGTCGATGCCAGTAACCATCTCTGTTACTGGGTGCTCTACCTGAATACGAGTGTTCATTTCGATGAAGTAGAACTCACCGTTCTCGTATAGGAATTCAAACGTACCTGCGCCGCGGTAACCGATCTCGATACATGCACGAGTACAGCGTTCACCGATGTACTTACGCATTTCTTCGGTGATACCAGGTGCTGGAGCTTCTTCCACTACTTTTTGGTGACGGCGTTGCATTGAACAGTCACGCTCACCAAGGTGGATTGCGCCGCCTTGACCGTCAGCAATAACCTGAACTTCAACGTGACGAGGGTTTTCTAGGAATTTCTCCATGTAAACCATGTCATTGTTGAACGCCGCTTTTGCTTCAGCACGTGTCATTGCAATGGCTTGGATAAGGTCTTTCTCTGCGCGAACAACACGCATACCACGACCGCCGCCGCCGCCAGATGCTTTGATGATTACTGGGTAACCAATGCGCTTAGCAAATGCTTTGTTTTTCTCTTCGTCATTGTCTAGAGGGCCGTCAGAACCCGGTACACAAGGAACGCCTGCTTTCTTCATTGCATTGATAGCAGATACTTTATCGCCCATTAGGCGGATAGTGTCTGCCTTTGGACCAACGAAGATGAAACCACTGCGCTCAACTTGCTCTGCGAAGTCTGCGTTCTCAGACAGGAAGCCGTAACCTGGGTGGATAGCCACAGCACCAGTCACTTCTGCTGCAGAAATGATGCGTGGAATGTTTAGGTAGCTGTCGATACCACGAGCAGGGCCGATACATACGGTTTCGTCTGCGAGTAGTACGTGCTTAAGATCGCGGTCCGCTGTTGAGTGAACAGCGACGGTCTTAATACCTAATTCTTTACAAGCGCGAAGAATACGAAGTGCAATTTCACCTCGGTTCGCGATGACTACTTTGTCTAGCATAAGGCAAGCCCCGCTTATTCGATTACAACAAGAGGTTGGTCGAATTCAACTGGTTGGCCGTCTTCAGCTAGGATTGCTGTAACAACGCCAGATTTGTCCGCTTCGATTTGGTTCATCATTTTCATTGCTTCAACAATACATAGAGTATCGCCAGCATTTACTTTCTGACCCACTTCTACGAATGCTTTAGAGTCTGGGCTTGGAGAGCGGTAGAAAGTACCAACCATTGGAGAAAGAACTTGGTGACCTGCAGGTGTTGCTGCTGGAGCTTCTGCTGCTGGCGCTTCCGCTACTGGTGCCGCTGCTACTGGAGCAGGTGCCGCCGCTGGAGCTGCTGCGTAGTGAATTGGTGCTTGAGGGGCTGCAGTGCCATGACGGCTGATGCGCACTGACTCTTCACCTTCAGAGATCTCTAGCTCAGCAATGCCAGACTCTTCAACTAACTCAATTAGCTTCTTGATTTTACGAATATCCATCTTTTCTTTCTCTTTTATCTTGTGATTAAGACAACCCTCGTAGGGTTGCAGAGTGTTAGGGTTACTTTGCCTGTAGCTTATTGATCGCTGCAGACAGAGCAAATTCATAACCTTGTGCGCCTAAACCGCAAATCACACCCTCTGCTTTATCTGACAGATAAGAGTGATGACGGAATGGTTCACGTGCGTGCACATTTGATAAGTGCACCTCAATAAATGGGATGGCGACGCCAAGTAATGCATCTCGCAGCGCCACACTAGTATGAGTGAAAGCCGCTGGATTGATGATGATGAAGTCAATCTTGCCATAGGCAGCGTGAATGGCTTCAATCAGTTCGTACTCACGATTTGATTGTAGGTGTTCCAGTTCTACCCCAGCGTTATGGGCTTGCTCTGTAAGAGTATCCACAACTTGAGCTAAGGTACTGTGACCATAGTGTGTCGGTTCGCGCAGACCCAATAGATTAAGATTTGGTCCGTTTAGAACAAGAATCCGTGACTTTGCAGACATTGTGTTGCTATCTTCCCTTATCGTGAGTGGAACGTTTATATTCCCAAATATACGATAGTTCAGCACGATTTTTTTGTTAAAACCGAGCAAATTTTAAAAAATCGACCAAGATTATAGCTAATTCATAGCAATTAGCAGCAATTTACTGGTCTAATCTCCTAATAGCCACTCTCGTTTCTGTAACCAAGTTAACAAAAACAACATAATTGCCATATTTTTTTTGTGGCCAATTTGTGCACTAAAGCAAAAAACCGCCATGAGTGATGGCGGTTTTTAAAGTGCTTTTAAAACAGTTGGTTGAATTTATGCCAATTCTGCTTTCTCTGCGATAAGCTTGTCTACCACGCTCGGATCGGCAAGCGTTGACGTGTCTCCGAGGTTGCTTGTATCGCCCGTTGCAATCTTACGCAGGATTCGACGCATTATCTTACCAGAACGAGTCTTCGGTAAGGAATCTGTCCAGTGCAGTACATCTGGTGTCGCGATTGGACCAATCTCTTTACGCACCCAATCTTTAACTTCTTTGTGCAGCTCAGCTGACGGGAATTCACCATCGTTCAATGTAATGTAAGCGTAGATAGCTTGGCCTTTGATGTCATGTGGAATACCAACAATCGCCGCTTCTGCAATCTTGTGGTGCGCCACTAGCGCTGATTCAATTTCAGCGGTACCCATACGGTGACCCGACACGTTTAGTACGTCATCAACACGGCCAGTGATCCAGTAGTAGCCGTCTTCGTCACGACGAGCACCATCACTAGTAAAGTACATTCCCTTGAAGGTTGAGAAGTAGGTCTGTTCAAAGCGTTCGTGGTCGCCATAAACAGTACGCATCTGACCTGGCCATGAATCAAGGATCACCAAGTTACCTTCTGCTGTGGTTTCTTCAATGATGTTGCCCATGTTATCAACCAGTGCAGGTTGGACTCCGAAGAATGGTCGAGTTGCTGAGCCTGGTTTTAAGTCTGTTGCGCCTGGTAGTGGTGCAATTAAGATACCGCCGGTCTCTGTTTGCCACCAAGTATCAACGATAGGCGAGCTCTCGTTACCAATCGTTTTGTAGTACCACTCCCACGCTTCAGGGTTGATAGGCTCACCTACTGAACCCATTACACGTAAGCTTGAACGTGATGTCCCTGCTACCGCTTCGTTACCTTTTGCCATTAGTGCACGAATAGCGGTTGGCGCAGTGTAGAGAATGTTCACTTGGTGCTTATCAACCACTTCACTCATACGAGCCGTGCTTGGGTAGTTTGGAACACCTTCAAACAGAATGGTTTTGGCCCCGTTCGCTAGTGGACCATAAATTAGGTAAGTATGGCCTGTAATCCAGCCCACATCCGCGGTACACCAGAAGGTTTCACCTGGTTGATAATCGAAGACATATTTAAAGGTCATTGCCGCGTAGACGAGGTAACCGCCTGTAGTATGTAGTACGCCTTTAGGTTTACCTGTCGAGCCAGATGTGTAGAGGATGAACAGCGGGTCTTCGGCTTTCATCTCTTCTGGTGGGCAAACGTCAGAAACGTTGGCTGTTGCTTCGTGCCACCAAACATCACGGTGTTCATGCCATTCAACATCACCACCTGTACGTTTAAGCACGACGACTTTATTGATGGTTTTTACGTCTGGGTTGGTTAGTGCTTCATCCACGTTCTTTTTCAGTGGAACAGCGCGTCCGCCACGTACGCCTTCGTCAGCGGTGATCACGACTTTAGCGTCAGAGTCGATGATACGGCCGGATAGTGCTTCTGGTGAGAAACCGCCAAATACTACGGTGTGAACCGCACCAATACGGGTACAAGCGAGCATCGCCACTGCGGCTTCTGGCACCATTGGCATGTATAGACACACCACGTCGCCCTTGCGTACGCCTTGCTCTTTCAATGCGTTGGAGAATTTACACACTTCTTTGTGCAGTTCGTTGAAAGTGAGTGTTTTGTCGTCGGCTGGATCATCGCCTTCCCAAATGATGGCGACGTCGTCCCCGTGTTCTGCAAGATGACGGTCAATACAGTTAGCCGAGACGTTCAGTGTGCCATCTTCAAACCAGCGAATATCAACATGGCCAGTGTCGAAAGAAGTGCTTTTTACTTTGGTGAAAGGTTTGATCCAATCAACGATTTTGCCGTGCTCGCTCCAGAAGCCCTCTGGATCGGTTACCGACTGCTGATACATGGCTAAGTAAGTATCATTATCCGCGTGTGTATGAGTTTTAATATTTTCTTTTACCGGATAAACGTGGGCTTCGCTCATGGCTTCTCTCCTTGTGCCTTATTTCTCGGCCTTACACCAATCTAGATAAGATTTTGAATATATTTTTGTAGGGCTGTTTTTTGGTTCTAAATAACTTGGTCGTGGTAATGACGACGTTGTGCTTATAACTGTCAGTCACCGCGCGTATTTCCACAATTAGACTTTAGGATGAGAGTGATGGAAGCGCCGGGAAATCGCTGAAACAAAAGTATTTCTGGGAGCTAGGTCAACTGATTTTTATGTATACGGCGCGGTTAGGTTGGGTAAATCGCCTTTCGTTAAGCGGACAAAGACCAAAGCGGCAGAAATCGCGTCTTGCAAGGCGTCGTGTTTGTCTTGGATAGGAAGTTCGAGGTGTTTACAAATGGCATCCAGACTTAAGTCGAAATAGGCATTCGGCAAATGTCGTTCCAACTTATCGTGATAAATCTGACTGACCTCGATAAGTGGGTTAGGAAGTGGGAAGCCAAGTTGCCGCAGACAAGCAAGGTCTAAGATCTTTTTATCGTAACGAATGTGATAGCCCACAAGTGGTCGGTTGCCGATAAAGTCGAGCAGCTCGAGCAGCGCCTCTTTTTCACTGATGCCATCGACTAAGTCTTGGTGGCGAATTCGATGGATCTTGACCGAGCCTGAGTCGAGCGATTGCGGCGCGCGTAAGCGGACTTCAAATGGTTGACTGGTGATGATGCGGTTGTCGATGATCTTGGTGGCTGCAATAGTCACCAGCTCGGCGCGATTTGGGTCAAGGCTGGTGGTTTCGCAGTCAAGAGAGACGTATTCTGTTTTATCTGGCGTGCAAAACAGCGACTGATAAGGCGAGCCTTTCAATTTGTAATGCCAGTATTTGCGTTGTAACCAGTTCATTGCCTACGCCTCTGTGATTTATGAAAATCAGGGTTAATCACGAATTTGATAATGGAAGCCTAAAAATTGCTTAAATTTCTTCACCACATGTAAGCTGTGGCGAAGCAAATCACGCTCAGTTCTATCCAGTTGTTTAATATCAATGTTATTCAACGCTTCTTGCTTTTTGAGTTGCTGATTAAGACGAAGTTTAAAGAACAATTTCAGTGCTTCGTTGAGATTATCTGCCGTTTCGGATTCTAAGATGCGCTTATTTCTCAGAGCTTCAATGCGTTCAAACGTGTTCTTCTCTTCAATGGCATACTCCAAAGACAAGGCGCGAATGCCGTGTACAATTGGGAAAATACCGCCGCGTTTAATGTCCAATCCGTCTTTAGCACTTTTTACGTTGCCAAATAGAGTTAGGGGCACCGAAAACTGCAAGGCAGGGCGAGTAAAGTCAGACAATATCAACATGCGATCTTTCATTGTGTCACGAAGATGCGCCGCAATTGGAGCCAGCAGCTCGCAATTCCCAGCAACAGCATGGGCGTCACTGAAAATAGCTAAGTCCATGATTTGTTCTGGTTCGGCTTTAGCTATCCAGTGGTTTAGGGTACTTATCCATTCTTGCTGTGTTTTGACCCATTTCGGGTTGTTAACCATCACTTTACCAGGGCAAAGTGGATAACCGAGCTGTTGTAGGGTGTGTGTGAAGGATCGCATCACTTGTTCGCAATGAGGCCATTCCAAACCATCTTGAATAATCAGGGCATTGTCTTGATCGGTTTTGAGAATTTGCTCTCCTCGGCCTTCAGAGCCGAGTACGATCAAGCAACAATGGTCGTGCAAGGCTGGTGGTATCACTAACTCGAACGCTTTCTCGATAATTTGTTCGTTTACGGCTGAGATAAGCTCCATGATGAAGCGAGTGCGGATGCCGTTTTTCAATAAGCTCTCGACCAATTGACGTTGGCGGTTTGAGGCCAAAGCGAGCTCTTCCACGCTGCTTGCTCGAGCAATACTGAGCGTTAACACGTGAGAGTGGGTTGAGAACGCGCTGAGAATTTGGGTCATATCCAGCATGCCGACGGCTCTGTTGCCTTCACATACCATGAGGCGTTTCATTCTATTTCTGGTCATTGTGATCATGGCGTTGAATAGAAAGTCACCATCATCAACGTGATAAACAGGAAAGCTCGCGATCTCACCCACTGGTGTGTCGAGCGCGCAACCATCTATCATCACAGAATGCAGCATATTAGTACGAGTCACTATTGCGTACGGGTGGGCTGATGGCCATTTTTCCAATCGTGGATCATCGCCATGGAGTTGAACCAATGCAGCGTCAATCCCATTCTCTTTTAAGGAACGTGTTACCTCGTTAATTGGTGTATTTGGTTCAAGGATCATCGGTGGGTGATAAATACTGCGGTCAACTTTAGTGAGAATAAACTCCGCTAAGTTTTGCTGTTGATGGGCCGCTTCGATGAGCTCTTGCCGTTTCGATAAATTGTTATCGAAATAGGCTGCAAACTGGCCATTTTCGTTGTAAAGGGCAAGGAAAACTTCTTTCGGCAGTAGGTAAGAGAGCGTGTCCTCAAGCGCGATGTAGTGATGACGTACCTTGTCTTCAAGTAACGAGCGTACATCGAACATATCGTCGTTGGCATAATGTGCGAACACTTCCTGTTGATCGTTGGAGCGCTCTTCTACCGCGCCTTTGATCAGAATATGTAAGTGGGGGTTCTTCTGTCCGCAGGATAAAATAACATCTCGAGCTCGATAGTAGGCAACGTCCAGAGACGATCGCAGTCGCGTTTGTTGTGCTTCAGTTAAGCGATCGAACGGTGGAGATTGCATGTTAAATTTGTCAGGCATGAGAACACCCAATAATGATGGAAGGAACACTCTCTAAGTCTGACAAATTTCTTACCGGAAGCCAGACGACTTTGGTCTAAATTACGATGTTTTCGCTTGAAGATGCCAAATGTCGCAAAGTTAGTATTCCATCGAGGAAACGATAAGTTTCTTATTCTTCCCTTTTTATAATACGCATGGCGATCCATAATTCCCGGCTCGAACGTTGGTGTTCCCGTTTTAGGATATTAGTAATGTTGAAACCTTCTCCGTATGGCTGGATTTCCCAGTACTTTCTCGGATTCTTCTTTGCGTATGGCGTGTATCTGCCATTTTGGTCACTTTGGTTTAAGGATCAGGGCGTATCTTCGACAGATATCGGTTTGCTGGTCGGGTTAGGCCTTGCGACACGTTGTGTTGCCAATATCGTGATCACCCCACGAGTACACAAAGTCGAACATCTTATGCCTGCTTTACGTTGGTTGAGTTTCGCTGCCCTCCTTTTTGTTGGATTTCACTTTTTTACGGGTGGTAGCTTTTGGTTAATGGCACTAGCGACAGTGTTGTTCAATCTTTGTTGTGGACCGATTATTCCGTTGTCGGACGCGATGGCAAATTACTACGCTCGCCTGAAAATGCTCGATTATGGCCGCACGCGGCTATGGGGTTCGATCGCCTTTATCGCAGGCTCGACGGCAGTGGGCTACTTGGTGGCTGAATTTGGCCCCGATATGATCTTGTACACTGCGATGTTCGGCGTGTTTATCTCGTTGCTGTTTGCTATGCGACCGACTAACCCAATGCCTGTAACGCACGGTGGGCAAAGCGCAGAACGTCCAAAGCTGACCGCTCTTTTGACTGACAAGCCGATACTAAAATTCTTAGTGTTGGTGTCACTAATTCAGGGCAGTCATGCGGCTTACTACGGCTTTAGTGCGATTCACTGGAAGGCCGCTGGTCACTCGGAAGATGTCATTGGCTACTTGTGGAGCTTAGGAGTGGCCGCAGAAGTGGCAGTGTTTGCACTGAGTAAGCGCTTATTCGTAGGTTGGTCAATACGCGCGCTGTTTATTGCTGCTGCCGTTGGTGTAATGATGCGTTGGGGTATTACGGCGTCGACAACATCGATTATTGCTTTGGTGATTGTTCAACTACTACATGGTGTGACTTTCGCTACCGCACACATTGCCGCGATCCAATATATCCAAAACTCCGAAGAAAATAAGATCGTAGCGTTGCAAGCGTTGTATAACGCGATTCCGTTGGGCGCATTTATCGCGTTAATGACCGTATTGAGTGGTTGGGGTTATGAGCACTGGGGACCGCTTGTGTTCTGGGGCATGGCCGCGATGGGGTTATTGGCTCTGTTCATCAAGCTTGATTCACAAGACCCACATCAGGTGGTTGATGTATCAGACAAGCCACTTGAAACACAGAATTAGACTTATGTAACAAAGGTTAAAAACTAAGCTTTGTCTCCGTTATCAAAGCGGTGTTAAATGAAACCTCTCCCTCATGGAGAGGTTTTTTTATTCTCTTGCTTTAAAAGTAGCAAGAAAGGCAAGAAAGGATATCGGATGCAAGGATGGCTGGTGGTTCCCGTTTCTTTAGCGTATTTGGGAGCTTTATTTATCATCGCGTGGTACGGCGACATTCAGAAAAGGTGGCTAGCGCGCTGGCGGCCTTGGATTTATAGTCTTTCCATTGCGGTGTACTGTACATCATGGACCTTCTACGGCACGGTCGGGCAGGCCAGCAGTAATCCTTGGTCTTTCTTGCCCATCTATATTGCTCCCATTTTAGTGTTTACCATCGGATGGCGCGTTTTAGCTCGGCTTATTTTGATTGCTAAACGGGAACACATCACGTCGATTGCTGACTTTATCGGAGCACGCTACGGTAAATCCCAAGGTTTGGCCGTGGTTGTTACGCTCATAGCGGTTGCGGGAATTTTGCCGTACATCGCTTTACAGCTGCGTGGTATCACTATGGGGCTTGAAATCATTGCTCCGGAGCTGGCTACTGATTTTGGTTATCAAAACGATAGCGTGTCGTGGTTTGTTGTGGTCGCATTGGCGATTTTTACGATGCTATTCGGTACCCGCCACATTGATAACACGGAACACCATCGTGGGATGATGATGGCAATTGCCTTCGAATCCATTATCAAACTGCTGGCTTTTTTAGTGGTTGGTGTTTTCATTGTTTGGTTGGCGATGAACACCGAGAATTTGAGCTTAATTGATGTTGCCGCGCAGACGTATCAGTCACCAAATATCCCGACTATATTGATTCATACTGTACTGACCATGCTGGCGATCGTTTGCCTTCCGCGACAATTCCATACGATGGTGGTGGAAAATGAACGTGCTCAAGATTTGCATGTGGCTCGTTGGTTGTTCCCCATTTATCTGATCTTAATGGGGATTTTTGTTTTACCTATTGCGTGGGTAGGGCAAGGTCTTTTGAGTGGCGCTTCGCCTGATACTTATGTCATCAGTGTGCCGATGTCGGTAGGGGCGAGTGAAATCGCCTTACTTGCGTTTCTAGGCGGTACTTCAGCGGCAAGTGGCATGGTTATCGTATCGACGATTGCCTTAGCGATCATGGTCTCGAATGACTTGGTTATGCCATTGCTATTGCGTCGCATGCGACTGACGCAGCGTAACCATCACCATTTTTCTGAATTATTACTGCGGATCCGCCGTGGTTTGATTTTAGTTTTGTTGATTGGCGCGTGGTGTTTCTATCAAGCGTTGGACACCATTCATTCACTGTCTGCTATCGGCTTTCTCTCGTTCGCGGCTATCACGCAATTCGCTCCTGCGCTGGTTGGCGGTATGTATTGGCGTCAAGGGAATAAGAAAGGTGTGTATGTTGGCCTCGCGGTGGGTTTTGCTACCTGGTTGATTACGTTAATGAGCCAAACAGACATGCTTGCCGGAGACGCCAGTAATAACTTCCTGATCTGGTTGATTACGCCACCAGAGGTATTGGCTAGCTTTGATATCGCGATTTCAGATTGGGGGATGATCCTCAGCGTGGTCGCTAATGCAGTGTGTTTTGTTGTGGTTTCTATGGCTACCCGACCAAGCCTAAGTGAGCGCTTACAATCGGCATCATTCGTTGGTACACCGTTGCCTGAAAGCGAAAATATGAGTCTGTACCAGAGCCGCGTTACGGTTGCAGAACTGGAAATGCTAGCGTCCAGATTTGTAGGACGAACGCGAGTTAAAGCGGCGTTTCAAGCCTACTGGAGCCAGCAACGAGAAGAGTTGATGCCGAATCAACAAGCGCCATCTTCTCTGATTCGGCATACGGAGCGTGTGCTAGCAGGGGTATTTGGTGCATCTTCTGCTAAGTTAGTACTTACTTCGGCCCTGCAAGGCAGAAACATGCAGCTTGAAGAGGTAGCGACTATCGTCGATGAAGCCTCTGAACTGTACGATTTTAGTCGGGGTTTACTCCAAGGCGCGATTGAGCATATTGGACAAGGTATTGCGGTCGTCGATAAGCAACTACGCTTGGTAGCGTGGAACCAACGCTATTTAGAACTCTTTGAATTTCCGCCAGGCCTAATTCAAGTAGGTCGACCGATTGCGGATGTGATTCGGCACAATGCAGAGCAGGGGTTGTGTGGCCCTGGTGACCCTGATGACCACGTCCGTCGCCGTGTTTATCACCTTGAGCAAGGGACTCGGCACACCTCTTCTCGGGTTCGTCCCGATGGTCGCGTGATAGAGGTGCAAGGTAACCCAATGCCAGGTGGTGGCTTTGTGATGAGCTTTACCGACATCACCGTATTCCGTGATGCAGAGCAAGCACTGAAAGACGCCAACGAGACATTGGAAGAAAGGGTACGTCTGCGGACTCGAGAATTAGAACAACTTAACAAGCAGCTGGTGGAAGCGACGCAGCGCTCGGATTTGGAATCGAAGTCCAAATCACGGTTCTTGGCGGCAGTAAGCCATGACTTGATGCAACCGCTCAACGCGGCGCGTCTATTCGCGTCTTCACTATCGGAAGTCGCCAAAGACAGCGAAGCCAAAAAGCTGTCAGCACACATTGAAAGTGCTTTAGAGGCTGCCGAAGACTTAATTGGAGATTTGCTGGATATCTCGCGTTTGGAATCGGGCAAGTTGGAAGTCAACGTGCACGGCTTTGCGTTAAATGATGTGTTGTCGAATTTGAATGCTGAGTTTAGTGCGTTAGCCAAACAGCAAGGCATAGAGTTCACCATGATTCCGTCCTCACTCATGGTTAAGTCGGATCCCAAACTGCTGCGCCGTGTGGTGCAAAACTTCCTGACCAATGCGTTTCGTTATAACCCGAATGGCAAAGTCGCACTCGGTGTTCGCCGCGTGAAAGGGCGAGTGCGTATTGATGTATGGGATAATGGAGTGGGGATTGAAGAAGAGAAGCAGCAAGAGATTTTTGAAGAGTTTAATCGCGGAACTCAAGTTCGTTCCGACCAAGGCCTCGGACTTGGTTTGGCGATTTCGAAAGGAATTGCTCAGGTACTTGGGCATGAAATTTCGATGCGCTCTTGGGTTGGAAAAGGCAGTGTTTTTTCCATCACCCTAGATAAAGCTGATCATGTTCAGCCTCATCCAGTTCACGTGGCAATGAGTAAGCAATCTGAACTTGGTCATCTGAGAATCCTATGTGTCGATAATGAGCCTGACATTCTAGTCGGCATGGAAAACTTACTTTCCCGATGGGGCTGCGATACACGAGTTGCGATTGATTTAGTTGAAAGTCTACAAGCGCTTGAGGATGGTTGGATTCCGGATGTAATTTTCTCCGATTACCGACTTGATGATGGTCGTACTGGTTTAGAAGTGCTACAGCAATGCCGCCTGAGATTAGGCCACAGCTTTGAAGGCGTCATCATCAGTGCAGATCGTACCGATGATATGCTTGATGGCATCAAAGCAAATGGGTTCAGCTTTATTGCTAAGCCAGTTAAGCCGCTTAAGCTGCGTTCGGTGCTCAATCGAGTCGCTTAGGATTGGAGTGTTTGAAAAATCACTATAAAAGAGACCTCCGAATGGAGGTCTCGATATTTGTAATCTTAGTTGATAGGCTGAGTTTGCCGTTTATTCTGCGACGCCGCCTTGGGTCAGTTTGGCTGGATTAAGCAATCGCTCTAGTGTGGCTCTATCCAAATCAGTTTCTTCTTCCGCGACATCAATAATCGCGCGTCCCTGTTTGTAGGCTTTTTTCGCGACTTCTGCCGCTTTTAGGTAACCAATGACCGGGTTGAGAGCCGTGACCAAAATTGGGTTTTTGGCGAGTGCTACATCCAAGTTATCTTGGCGAACTTCAAACGTCGCAATGGCTTTGTCAGCTAAAGCGGTTGCGCTGTTAGAGAGTAACTCGATGCTCTCCAATACGTTATGAGCAATAACTGGCAGCATGACGTTAAGCTGGAAGTTGCCCGCTTGGCCTGCGACGGTAATGGTGGTGTCATTACCAATGACTTGCGCTGATGCCATAGCTGCGGCTTCTGGGATCACAGGGTTTACTTTGCCAGGCATGATGGAAGAACCCGGTTGCAAGCCTTGTAATTCAATTTCACCTAAACCAGCCAATGGGCCTGAATTCATCCAACGAAGATCGTTTGCGATCTTCATGATCGCAACTGCTGCTGTTTTGAGCTGTCCCGACAGAGCGACGATCGCATCTTGACTGCTTAAATTGAAAAAGAAGTTATCACTGGCCGTGAACTGAATACGAGTTGACTGGGTTAGGTTGCTAGCGAATAAGTCTGCAAAGCGTGGATCGGCATTGATCCCCGTTCCAACCGCCGTACCACCTTGGGCTAAGGCTTTTACAGTAGGAAGTGTTTGTTCAATCGCTTGTTTTGCATGCTCGATTTGGAACTGCCAACCGCCAAGTTCTTGAGCAAAGGTAATTGGCATCGCGTCCATTAAGTGGGTGCGACCGGTTTTTACAACATCTTTCAATGCTTGCTGTTTAGACTCTAGTGTTTGGCTGAGGTGTGACAGGGCCGGGAAGAGCTGTTTTTCGATGGCTAATGCTGCGCTAACTTGAATGGCCGTTGGTACCACATCGTTGCTGCTTTGTCCCATGTTGACGTGATCATTAGGGCTGACAGTGCCGCCTAGATGCTGGGAGGCCAGTGTTGCAATTACTTCATTCGCATTCATATTTGAGCTAGTGCCTGATCCCGTTTGGAACACGTCAATTGGGAATTGCTCAATATGATTGCCTTCGATAATTTCTTGAGCTGCGTCAGCGATCGCGTTGGCAATATCTCCCTCAAGCAGCCCTAGCTGTGCGTTGGTGAGTGCCGCAGTCTGCTTGATGTGTGCTAACGCTTTGATAAAACCAGATGGCATTTTATGTTGACTGAATGAGAAGTTATCGACGGCGCGTTGAGTCTGGGCTTGGTAGAGAGCATCTGCAGGGACCGTTACTTCGCCCATACTGTCAGTTTCTATGCGGAATTCGGTGCTCATGGTAGGGATCCTTTTGGTTAATCGAGTGAGATTTGAATCAGGCGTAATTGTTGTTGTAGTGCGAGAAATTTCACGTCGCCTTGTTCAAACTGGTAGTAATAGCGTTTGAGGCAAAATAATGGCGTATGGATAGAATCGAGACAGACACGACGGAAGATACGACTGCGAGTTGAGTCTTGAATTGCGTCTAGTAAATGGAAATAAACCTGACGTAAAAACAGCTCACACAACAATAGATTTTCTTCATCGGCATCGTGTTCATAACAGGAAGACAACACCATTCCCCAATGAATATAGTCATGAATCACGTCTGGCTCAAAGCCATGTGGTGCGGCGAGAAGGAATCTATCTTGGGCTTTAAAAAATGCGTTAAAGATGTCCCGTTTGTTGTCCATAACCACCTCTCATTAAATGTAATGATAATTATTATCAATTAACTTGTGAGTTGGCAACCCTTTTTAGAGTAAGAGGTTGTTGAAGAAAGACTTACGGAAACAAAAGCCGACGCAAAGGCGTCGGCTGAGTAGGAATTCATTTATGCTGAGTGAAACTAAGTCACTGTCGTTTGAAGGCCGGTGAATTAGCTTGTCAGCGTTATTCAGTAAATAAGGTTTCGTACTTCACAAATGCGGTTTGCGTTTCACCATAATACAGTGTGCCGCCTGATTGAATGACGACTCTTAACCAGCTTTCTGCAGATGCAGGCTTTGGTAAGGTGATGTACCAGCTTTGGCCTGCTTGATCGGCGGGCTTCATATCAATCGGTTGAGCGTTTTTCTCTTTGTCACTCACAATAGAAACTTTAACCCCTTCGAGTGGGTAAGCGGCGTTGAGTGACAATTCTAAGTTATTTTTAGTGAGTTTTTCCGAGCGAAATTTCACTTTAAAATCGCCATTTTCCATATCACACAGACCGCTGGTGTAACGACAATTAGACTTACTCGCGAGTTTGTAAGTTTCCCCTTCTTGCGCCGCGTGGGGCTTCTCGCTGAGGGCCATATCGGTACCGAAGTAAGCGATCAAAGAGAGAACTGGCGCAATCAGTAGAGCGAGAATAAAGTGCTTGTTTTTGAACATCTTGGCTTCCTTGCAACGACATACTGCGAATATGGTAACTGAAAAGTGAGAATAAAAAAGCCCCGGACGGCTGGTTCCAAACGGGGCTTTTGTGGTTTTGATTAGTTTTTAGTGATCCACTGCACTACCAGCACCTACTGGCACGCGAACGTGTTCGACTAGGTCTTTTACTTCTTGTGGCGTTTCTGCTGTTACTTTGGATACAGCGAATGCGACGATGAAGTTAAATAGTGCGCCAATAGCACCAAACGCGTTTGGCTCAATACCCAGGAACCAGTTTGTTCCCCAGCTTTCTAGATATTTCCAATCAGCAACGAAAAGGATGCCTTTGTGTTGGAATACGTAGAACAGCGTAATACTGATACCTGCAATCATACCGGCGATTGCGCCTTCTTTGTTGATGCTCTTGCTGAAGATGCCCATCATCAATGCAGGGAAGATGGATGAAGCGGCAAGACCAAAGGCGAGTGCTACCGTACCTGCGGCAAATCCAGGCGGATTTAAACCGAGATAGCCTGCGGCTGCTATCGCTACTGCCATTGATATTCGACTAGCAAGTAGCTCTTTTTTCTCGGATATGTTCGGATTGATAACCCCTTTGATTAAGTCATGGGAAATAGCTGAAGAAATGGCGAGTAGTAAACCTGCTGCGGTAGATAGTGCAGCTGCAAGACCACCTGCTGCCACAAGTGCGATCACCCAGTTTGGTAGTTTAGCGATCTCTGGGTTAGCCAATACCATGATGTCGTTATCAACGCGCAGTTCGTTGGTGGACGCATCTGAAGTGTATTGGATATTGCCATCGCCATTTTTATCGTCAAAACCGAGTAGTCCAGTTGTTTCCCAGTTTTTGAACCACGCAGGACGCTCGTCATACGCTAGGTGCTGACCCGGAGCTGGATTTACCGTATTCATTAGGTTGAGGCGAGCCATCGCTGATACCGCTGGTGCAGTAGTGTAAAGGATTGCGATGAAGATCAGAGCCCAGCCTGCTGATGTACGTGCGTCGCGAACCTTCGGCACGGTAAAGAAACGGATAATTACGTGTGGTAGACCGGCAGTACCAATCATCAGTGACATGGTGTAGACAAACATATTAAGTGTGTCGCCACGTACTTGGGTCGTGTATTCACTGAATCCGAGTTCGGTCACAACTTGGTCAAGCCGATCGAGTAGATAGACATCGGTACCAGCCATGGTACTCCCCAGACCAATTTGTGGGATTGGGTTACCAGTGAGTTGCAGAGAGATAAAGATTGCAGGGATAGTGTAAGCAAGAATGAGTACGCAATATTGAGCAATCTGCGTGTAAGTGATGCCTTTCATGCCGCCAAGAACCGCGTACATGAAAACGATACACATACCAATTAACAGGCCGGTGGAGTAATCCACTTCTAAGAAGCGACCAAACGCAACGCCCACGCCTTTCATCTGACCGATAACATAAGTCACTGATGCGATGATAAGACAAACAACCGCTACGATACGTGCTGTGTTGGAGTAAAAGCGTTCACCAACAAACTCTGGCACCGTAAACTTACCAAATTTGCGTAGGTAAGGCGCTAGCAACAGCGCAAGCAGAACGTAGCCACCAGTCCAACCCATTAGAAATACTGAGCCGCCATAGCCCATGAAGGCAATTAAGCCTGCCATTGAGATAAACGACGCTGCGGACATCCAATCGGCTGCGGTTGCCATACCGTTTGCAATCGGGTTTACACCGCCACCAGCAACATAAAACTCTTTGGTTGATCCGGCGCGAGCCCAAATAGCAATCCCGATGTACAGGATGAACGTGGCGCCAACGACCAGGTAGGTAATAGTTTTCAAATCCATCTGAGTGACTCCTTATTCGTCCACGCCGAATTCACGGTCAATTTGGCGCATCTTCCATGCGTAATAGAAAATAATTCCTAGGAAGGCATAGATGGAGCCTTGTTGAGCAAACCAGAAACCGAGTTTGTAGCCGCCTAGTTGAAATTGATTTAGTACGTCGACAAATAAAATGCCGCAGCCGAAAGACACGACGAACCAGATGACCATTAGGCCGATCATGAGCTTCACGTTTTTGTCCCAATAGGCTTTGGCTCTTTCTTCACTTTCAAATGCCATTGCCGTCTCCTTACGATTGGTATTGTTGTTAATGAAATGTTTCAATATGTACATTAGCAAGGTGTTGGCAATAACTCTTTTCAACTTTAGTCGGGGTGTTAAAAATGAAGAATCCCCATGCTATGGGCTTTTGCAGCGAACAAAGGGGTAAAATGTTATGTTAATAAACTGTTAAGTTAGCCAAAGGTCTAAAGGTTGATTGGATAAACAAGCATGATTAAGACGGGCCATTAATCTTTTCTTCATTGAACTTGGAGATGCTGTGTAAATATTGGTGGTGATCTTGTGGCTCTTAAAGAGAGAAGGCGTAGATAAGAAAGCTCTCAAGTAATTTATTTACATAAAGTTTTCGCATCAAATCACCGTTTTAACGCACAATAAAGTAATATAACTGAGTCATTCTCGTACAACCTCGCATTTTGAGACGGTGTAAAGGGGAGGCAGATTAGGGCATTACCTCATTAACGAAGTAGCCTTGCTCATCACAATTATTATCGTTTTTCATTAAGGGAGGGTGAGAATGGACGCAGACACCATTAACAGTTTTTTTCTAATAGGTGCGTTGTTAATCGCACTTAGCGTTCTTTTAAGCCCAGTGTCTTCTAAGTTGGGAATCCCAATTCTTTTGGTATTTTTAGCCGTTGGAATGCTGGCGGGGGAAGACGGCTTAGGCGGCATCTTATTCGATAACTTTTCGATCGCTTATTTGGTTAGTAACCTCGCATTAGCCATCATTTTGCTTGATGGTGGGATGAGAACGCGGGTCGCCAGCTTTAGGGTTGCGTTATGGCCCTCGGTCTCTTTGGCGACATTTGGCGTTGCGATCACCACCATTTTGACCGGGCTGATGGCAACGTGGTTATTCGACTTAGATTTATTGCAAGGCATATTGGTTGGTGCGATTGTTGGTTCCACCGATGCTGCCGCGGTCTTCTCTCTACTCAAAGGTCGTAGCCTGAACGAACGTGTTGGTTCAACGCTGGAAATTGAATCCGGCACCAATGACCCAATGGCGGTGTTTCTGACCGTAACTCTGATTGCTATTTTAGCGAACCCTGGCGCTGACTTAAGTGCGGGCTTTTTGGCGTTCAGTTTTCTTAAGCAGTTTGGTATCGGCGCGTTACTTGGCTTCGCTGGTGGCTGGATCTTATGGAAAGTTATCAATCGCAATCAATTACCAGATGGGCTGTATTCTATTTTAACGGTCAGTGGTGGCTTGCTTATTTTTGCTTTATCTAACACTTTGGGTGGCAGTGGTATTTTGTCGATTTACCTCGTTGGTCTTTTATTAGGTAACCGTCCAACACGCAGCCGCCACTCTATTCTTCATGTTTTAGATGGTATGACGTGGCTAGCTCAAATTGGTATGTTCTTGGTGCTTGGCTTGTTGGTTACACCATCTAATTTACTCTCTATTGCGTTGCCAGGTCTTGCGCTTGCCTTCGGGATGATTTTGTTTGCCCGACCAATCTCAGTTTGGATTGGTTTACTGCCATTCAAGAGTTTCACGCCACGTGAAAAGTGGTTTGTCTCTTGGGTAGGATTGCGTGGCGCTGTACCTATCATCCTCGCGGTGTTTCCAATGATGGCAGGGTTGCCAGATGCTCAACTGTACTTCAATTTGGCATTCTTTGTAGTAATGGTGTCTTTGATAGTACAAGGGGGCACGTTGACTAAGGCGATGTCTCTTGCAAAGGTCGAGCTACCTTCTAAGCCTGAGCCAATTTCGCGTACGGGTGTAGAGATTTACCCGACCAGTGAGTGGGAGCTGTTTATCTATAGACTTAAAGCAGATAAATGGTGCATTGGTGAGCCATTACGTAGTCTTTCGATGCCGGAAGGAACGCGTATCGCCGCTGTATTTCGCAGTAAAGAGCTATTGCACCCATCCGGCAGTACGCGTCTTGAGGAAGATGATACCTTGTGTGTATTAGCACAAGAAAAGGATTTAGATGCACTGAGCTTACTGTTTAGTGAAGCCCCAGAGAAAGCGTCGCTAGCGCGATTCTTCGGTGACTTCTTCCTCGATATTGAAGTGAAGCTTGCCGATATTGCCGTGATGTATGGTTTGAATCTGGGGGATGAACCGCTGGATAAAAGTTTGAGAAACCTTGTCGAAGAGCAATTAGGTAGCACGCCAGTATTGGGAGACCATTTCGAGTGGCAAGGTTTGCATTGGATCGTCGCTGATGTTGTTGATCAGCAGGTCACTAAAGTCGGTATCCGATTGCCAAACGAAAAAAGTAAGTCTGACGATAAGACGTCAATCTAGTCGCTCATTTCCGTCAGCATAATCACGGCTTGCGTGCGGTTCTTTACACCGAGCTTACGGAAAATCGCTGTCATGTGCGCTTTTATGGTGGCTTCTGAAACATTCAATTCGTAAGCGATTTGCTTGTTCAGCAAGCCATCGGACAACATTCCCAACACTTTATATTGCTGCGGTGTTAGCGCAGCAATCTTTTCCGCTAAGTCATTACATGCCGCGTTATTGGTGATCAACCCTTCAGGGAAGTATGGGTCGCCATTCAGCACTTGATTGAGCGCGTTCACTAATTCGCGCATGTCGCTGGACTTGGGAATAAAACCAAATGCACCATGGCTTTTCACCTGCGTCACGATCGCCGGCTCTTCACTCGCTGAAACGACGACGATAGGTAAATCTGGATGCTCTGCTCGCAAATGAATCAAGCCAGACATACCATTTGCTCCTGGCATTTTGAGATCCAATAGCACTAAATCTGGCTCTTCCTCTCGCTCCAACAAAGCCAGAAGTGCGTCGAGTGAGTCCGCTTCCAGCAAATTTGCACCACTAATAGCCATGTGGATAGATTGAAACAAGGCATTCCGGAAGAGTGGGTGATCATCTGCAATAATGATGGTGTAGGTCGAATCCATGACGTTAAACACTTTTGACTATTTCGTTAAATTTATTATTGTCCAGCTTTGAGAGAGTGGACAATATTTATTCGCTAAAAGTCTGAACCAAATCGACTTTTATTAGGAAAATTGCATATAAACGCAATGTTCTTATTCAAATCTGAGCAATAAAAAACGCCAGTGGACATCACTGGCGTTTGAATATCTGGTTATCAGAACTGCTTGATATGCTCTAAGAAAGGCTCGGCTTGCATAAAGCCCGTCAAACGAGCGTTTGAAACGTGTTCACCACTGGCATCCCAAAACTCAATTGTTGGTAAACCAAGCACACTCATGTGCTTCAGTAGTTCGATGTCTTGCACTTGGTTTTTGGTCACGTCCGCTTGCAGAAGAACGAAGTCTTGCAGTTTGGCTTCGACGCTTGGGTCATGGAAGGTGTACTTTTCAAACTCTTTACATGCTACACACCAATCGGCGTAGAAATCGAGCATGACGGGTTTACCTGCCGCTTTCGCAAGTGCCAGTTGTTCTTCAAGCTCCGCCACGTTAGCAATGTGAGTAAAGCTAACAGTGGCCTGCTGAGTTTGTGTTGTGCTGTTGCCAAACCAGTAATTTAAGATAGGTTGTGCTGAGGCTAGCAAACCTAAGACGGCGATTATGCCCACGGCACTTTGTTTCCAGCCACCAAACTCTAGACTGTTTTTGATGTGGTATAGCCAACCAAAAGCAGCAATACCCAGTGCTGACCACAGAATCGTTGACCACATTTCTGGCATGATGCGCTCTAGTAAGAAGATAGGCGCGGCAAGCAGAATAAAGCCGAAGAGTGTTTTCACACTGTCCATCCAACCACCTGCTTTTGGTAGCAGTTTGTTGCCGAAGACTGCAACAAGAATAAGCGGAATACCCATGCCCATCGCCAGCGCGTATAACGCGATACCACCCGTCAGCAAATCGCCGCTTTGTGCCACGTAAAGTAGCGCACCAGACAGAGGTGCCGTGGTACATGGTGAGCACACCAGTCCAGAAATCGCCCCCATGGCGAATACGCCTGCACTGCTGCCGCCTTGCTGTTTGTTGCTGAGGTTGTTTAACCACGTTTGAACGTTGCTTGGTAGCTGTAATGAGTACAGACCAAACATAGACAAAGCGAGTGCGATGAACAGTACGCTCAAACCAATCAGCACATAAGGGTGTTGCATTGCCGCTTGGAACTGCATACCTGCAGATGCCACCACAAGGCCGAGTAGGGTGTAAGTCAGCGCCATGCCTTGCACGTAGACGAATGACAAGCCTAGCGCGCGGCGTTGGCTTAGCTTGCCACTGCCAAGCACTATGCTGGTCAGAATTGGGTACATCGGCAGCACACAAGGTGTAAACGCCAAGCCCACACCAAGCGCCAAGAACAGAAGTGGTGTCCACCAGTTATCAGCAAGGTTGGCAGCAAGGCTATCTTGCTGTGTTACTGGCGCTGATGATGTGTCACCAGACGTAGATGATTGCGCCGCTGGTGGCGTTGCTATTGGTGCCTGTTCTGCTTTTGATGCAGTTGTCGCCGTTGTTGAATCTGAGTTCGACGAAGTAAACGCGCTGATAGGAATCACGCGAGTTTCTGGCGGGTAACAGAAGCCTGCTTTCGCACAACCTTGGTATTGCACGACTACGCGAGCACCGTCTTGCCAATCATGCATTGGTACATTAACGAAGAGAGGTTGAGTATAGATATGCACGTCACCAAAGAATTCATCTTTATGCGGTGTGCCGTCTTCCATTTGCAGTTCGCTTAGCGATACTTTCTCACCAGCTACAGACAAGCGCTCTTGATATAGGTAGTACCCGTCACGTACCTGCCAATCGAGCATCAATTTGTCATCTTGCTGGTAGAAGTTAAATGGAAACGCCTGATCAACAGGAACAAAACTGTCGCTGCTGGTACTAAAACTGTTGTTCTGGCTACTGTTAAACTGGTCTTTGCCAAATAAAGCTAAAGACGGAGTGGAAAAGGTAATGAGCCCTAAGAGTAAAACGGAAAGTAATGCGCGCATAAAAGAGTCAATTCATCTTAGATAATTGCCGTTAGTGTAACTCAATCAGACCCGGAGGCGAGTCAATAAGTTTCATGAAAATGAAGATTTATTGAGCATAAATCAAGACAACAGGCAATAAAAAAGGGAGCCGAAGCTCCCCGAGTAAGACTCTGTTTCTACTAGATCAGTAGACCACCGAATGCGAAGCCAAGTGCTACCGCAGAAGCGATGGTTACCACACCAGGTACAAAGAATGGGTGGTTGAATACGTACTTACCGATACGAGTTGAACCCGTGTCGTCCATCTCAACCGCGGCAAGTAGCGTTGGGTAAGTTGGCAGCACGAATAGCGCACTTACTGCTGCGAAAGATGCAACTGCGGTAAGTGGTGCCACACCGATAGCAAGTGCTGCTGGCATTAGCGCAACCGTGGTTGCACCTTGAGAGTAAAGCAGCATTGAAGCGAAGAATAGAACAAGTGCTAGCATCCATGGGTAGTCTGCTAGTAGCGCACCCGCAACTTCTTTGATGCCGTCAACGTGCGCGTTAACGAACGTAGAACCTAGCCATGCCACACCAAGAACACACACACACGCTGTCATACCAGAGCGGAATGTTGCTGCTGCTGGGATTTTGCCAGCATCGATTTTACAGCTCATTACGATAGCTGCCGCAGCTGCGAGCATTACCGTCATGATAGCTTCGTTACGACCTAGAGCAGGGTTCTCGATAAGACCCACAGAGCCAGAAATTGCTGCTGCGTAACATACTACGAATGCGATTGCGCCTAGGAAGATGAATGTCGCTTTCTTCGCTGTTGGTAGGATTTCGCGTTTTGCTTCTGTATTTAGCTTGATTAAGCCTTTTTCTAGACGCTCTTGGTATTCAGCATCGTCTTTTAGCTCACAGCCCATGAAGTTCGCCACGAACGCACCGATCATGCACGCGATGAACGTCGTTGGGATACAGATTGCTAGTAGTGTTAGGTAGTCAACGCCAAATGGATGCAGCATTGCCGCGAACGCTACAACAGCCGCTGAGATTGGTGATGCGGTGATAGCGATTTGCGATGCTACGACCGCGATAGACAGTGGACGAGAAGGGCGCACGCCTTGGCCTTTCGCTACTTCTGCAATCACTGGCAAAGTAGAGAATGCCGTGTGGCCAGTACCCGCCATTAATGTCATTAGGTAAGTTACGATAGGCGCATAAAAGGTGATGCGCTCAGGATGCTTGCGCAAAAAGTTTTCAGCAACTTGCACCATCCAGTCTAAACCACCAGCGACTTGCATTGCTGCGATAGCGGTGATTACAGACATGATGATCAAAATTACGTCAACGGGAATGTAAGCTTGGCTTGTTGGTACGCCCAAGATCAAAGACAACGCAATGACCCCAGCACCACCGGCAAAACCAATGCCGATACCACCGATTCTTGCCCCCAAATAGATGAAGAGCAGAACCACGAAGAGTTCGACCATGACCATATTGATACCTCTTTAGTTTTTTATTTGATTCTGATTTTTTGAACACTCAGGAACAGGAGTAAATGCTCAGAGAATGAGAACCTAGTGGTTTAGCGGCAATAAAAGCATATAAAAAATGTGGTTAACCGTATGAGAGCCTAAAAAAGGGGCCTGAGTGGCCCCCTTCGGATTCGTTATTACTCGTAACGTTTTGCTTTGTAAGTAGGATGCATGAAGTTTTCTACTGACAAGATTTCATCAAGCTCCTCTGCTGTAAGCAGACCGCGCTCTAGCACGACTTCACGAACACTCTTACCAGTTTCTGCACAAATCTTACCTACGATGTCACCTTCGTGGTGGCCGATGTATGGGTTTAGGTAAGTGACGATACCGATAGAGTTGTAAACGTAGTTTTCGCAAACTTCTTTGTTCACAGTGATGCCGTCGATACATTTATCACGTAGGTTCACACACGCGTTGTGTAGTAGAGAGATAGACTCAAACACACTTTGTGCGATCACAGGTTCCATAACGTTTAGCTGTAGCTGACCGCCTTCTGCTGCGAAAGAAACCGTGTTGTCGTTACCGAGAACTTTGAAGCAAACTTGGTTTACTACTTCTGGGATAACTGGGTTTACTTTAGCTGGCATGATTGAAGAGCCTGCTTGCATTTCAGGTAGGTTCAATTCATTTAGACCCGCACGAGGACCAGAAGAAAGTAGACGAAGGTCGTTACAGATCTTCGATAGTTTCACTGCTAGGCGTTTTAGCGCGCCGTGAGTCATTACGTATGCACCACAGTCAGACGTTGCTTCGATAAGGTCTTCTGCTGCAACAACGTCAAGGCCTGTTACTTCCGCTAGGTGTTTTACTGCAAGCGCTTGGTAGCCAGTTGGTGTATTTAGACCAGTACCGATTGCGGTTGCGCCTAGGTTGATTTCTAGGAGGAGTTTAGATGTGTAATCTAGAGCACGAATCTCTTCGTTTAGTGTTACCGCCCACGCATGGAACTCTTGACCTACTGTCATTGGTACTGCGTCTTGAAGCTGAGTACGGCCCATTTTCAGTACATCTTTAAACTCAACGGCTTTAAGTTCGAATGCGCCTTTTAGGTACTCAATTGCTTCCATTAGCTTGTGTACGCTGTTGTATACTGCAATACGGAAACCTGTTGGGTACGCACAGTTGGTTGATTGGCTCTTGTTTACATGGTCATTTGGGTTAACAAATTCGTATTGGCCTTTCTCTTTACCCATCAACTCAAGCGCGACGTTTGCGATCACTTCGTTCGTGTTCATGTTAACTGAAGTGCCTGCACCGCCTTGGAATACGTCTGATGGGAACTGATCCATACACTTGCCAGTTTCTAGGATCAAATCACACGCTTCGATGATGTAGTTTGCAACGTCTTTTGGAATAGCGCCAAGTTCTTTGTTTGCTAACGCTGCTGCTTTTTTGGTCATTACCATGCCGCGTACAAATTCTGGTACGTCAGAGATGGTCATATTAGAGATGTTGAAGTTCTCGATCGCACGTAGCGTATGAATACCGTAGTACGCATCTGCAGGGACATGACGTTGACCTAATAGATCTTCTTCAATACGAGTGGCTGGGTTTGCTGTTTTTGGAGCATCAGATAGGGTAGCCATAGCAGGATCCTTAGATGATAATTCTGATAATAAAGTTATTTATTAGCCATTTCTGCAATCTAGAATCCATTCATCAGAATTTTTGGCTGGAAAATCCGTCCTGACTTATGTGGCACATGATACTGCACCTAGCGCATAAAAATAGTAACTAGATCACCTTTTTCGTTTTTCATGAGTCAATAATTTGCAAAGTATGAACGGGTTATTAATAACCCTTTATGGGTACTCGATTTTCCTCGACAAACATGAGTTTTTAGAGTTCGAAATTAGCACTTTAAAAGCACGAAAAAATCGGTATGCAATTGAATGAAACGCGCTCCCGCTACTTTGTCTAAAAAAGAAGGAGACCAGTATGAACACGCTTTTTTACAACGATTCGTTTGAGCTTAGTCTGCTTTTACCATTACACTGAATTAAACAAAGGAGGGCGTGTGTTTCCTATCTTATTATTAGCGTTTATTTTTGTTCCGATCATTGAAATCGGCTTATTTATTCAGGTGGGCGGCTTTTTAGGTTTATGGCCGACCATTGCACTAGTCTTAATCACTGCATTTGTTGGTGCGTCGTTGGTTCGTAGCCAAGGTATACAAACACTGATGTCAGTACAGGGGCGTCTTGAACAAGGTGAAATTCCAGCCCAGCAAATTTTTGAAGGCGTAATGCTAGCGGTGGCTGGCGTGCTACTGTTAACCCCGGGCTTTATGACCGATGCCCTTGGTATGTTGGTGTTGCTTCCTGCGCCACGCGCCGCGATAGCTAAATACTTGATGAGCAAAATGGTGGTGAAAACCATGCATGGTGGTGGCTTCCAAGGTGGTTTCTCTAACCAGGGGCCATTTGAGCAAGACCCGTTCCGTCGTGACCCATTTGATTCCCAGTCAGATAATGGCAAGACCTTCGAAGGGGAATACGAGCGTAAAGACGATGATGATCGCAACAAGCTCAACTGATTGAGTTAGACAGTAAAGAAAACAAAAGGGCGCACCAAGCGCCCTTTTCTGTATTTGGAATTCGTGCTGCTTACAATGCGCCTTCAAAGCCCATTTGACGCCATGCTTCAAAAGCAATGATCGCAACGGCATTCGAAAGGTTTAGGCTGCGTGCGTCCGGCATCATTGGAATGCGAATACGCTGCTCCATTGGCAAGCTATCGATGATTTCAGCAGGCAAGCCACGAGTTTCTGGACCAAACATCAAAACATCACCCGCTTGGTATTGTGCATCAACGTGGTGACCTGTGGTTTTGGTGGTGCAGGCAAACAATCGATAGTTACCTTGCTTCTCTTTCTCTAAATACTCTAAGAACGCTTGATAGTTTTTATGGCGTGTTACGCGAGCTAAATCATGGTAATCCAAACCAGCACGGCGGACTTTTTTCTCTTCAAGATCGAAACCCAGAGGTTCAATTAAGTGAAGGTTTGCACCGCAGTTGGCGCATAGTCGAATGATGTTGCCGGTGTTCGGCGCGATTTCTGGTTCGTATAAAGCGATATCAAACATGGTATTGAAATAGAGTTGGTCAAAGAGAGGGGCAGTATATACCCAAGTCACCGAGATGTGCGAGATTCAGCAAGATTGACCTGGGTATGAAAGCAGGCATTAGCGCGGATGTTAATACCGTAAGTAGTGATGCTCTTTATAAGAGAGCGTGAGCATAGTTTTCTTCAACTGCTCGCCAGTTGACGACGTTCCACCACGCATCAATATATTCTGGGCGACGGTTTTGGTAACTGATGTAATACGCGTGCTCCCACACGTCTAATGCGAGGATTGGTTCACCGCGCACATCCACTACATCCATCAGAGGGTTGTCTTGATTACTGGTGGACGTAATGTGAATCTCACCATCTTTTACGATCAGCCATGCAAAGCCAGACCCAAAGGTATTGATGGCAGCTTGGGCAAACGCCTCTTTAAATTGCGCAAAGCTACCAAATTTATCGTTAATTGCTTGAGCAAGCGCGCCTTGAGGCTCTCCGCCACCGTTTGGTGACATGCAATTCCAATAAATGATGTGGTTGTAATAGCCGCCACCATTATTACGTACTGCTGGACTGAGCTTAGAGATATTGTCAAAGATCTCGTCTAATGACTGAGTTTCGAGCTCGCTCCCTTCAACGGCATTTACAAACTTATCAAAGTACGTCTTGTGGTGTTTGCTGTAATGCACTTCCATGGTTTTCGCGTCGATGTACGGCTCTAGTGAATCGTACGGGTAAGGCAGAGCGGGAAATGTATGTGACATAGTAAATCCTCCTTAATTGGAAAATTCACTTTAATGCTAACGATAATTATTATCAACTTTGATCTTTGTAAGGGTATTCTAAGAAGCCTCACCAATTTCTAAAGTGAGGGTGGGGCTGTTAATCACTCACTCTAGAAATATGGTGCGAATTATTGTTAGTTCATCAAATTGAGACTAACAATTGATCGGTAAGGTGATACTCATACGCAATCCGCCTAAAGGACTTCGGCTGGCTGCGATCGTGCCACTGTGCTGGCGAATGGCACTTTCGGTAATGGTTAGGCCGAGACCTGTGCCGCCAGAGTGGCGATCGCGTGCCGTGGAAACGCGATAGAACGGGCGAAAAATCGCGGCCAGTTCCTCTTCTGGTACACCTTCTCCATTATCGTCAACCGTGATACGAAGCGTATCGTCATCGGCTTTGATGTCGATTTGTACCTCATCTTTTCCGTAGTAAATGGCGTTACGAACGATATTTTCCACCGCACTCATCAGCAGTTTAGGGTTACCGGAAATATTGCGCTTAGGTAATTCTGAATAGTGTAGCTGTTTGCCCATTTGCTCTGCTTCAAACTGCGCATCTTTAATGATTTCTTCCCATAAACTTTCTAGTGGCTGTGTTTCGCGAGTCATATGACTGTTCGCCTGCATGCGAGAAAGCTCTAATAGTTCGCTGATCATCTGTTCCAAGCGCTGCGCTTCGGTATCGATACGAGTCAGTTCTGGGCTTTCGCCTTGTTTACGCGTCGCTAATGCGCTTGCCATGCGCAGACGAGTTAAAGGTGAGCGCAGCTCGTGAGAGATATCGGATAGCAAACGTTGTTGTCCTGAAATCATTTGATTAACCGCTTCGACCATCTGGTTGAAGCTGCTGCCTGCTTGACGAAATTCCGCCGTACCTTTTTCTAAATTTGGGTCTGTGACAAATTCACCTTTCGCTACACGTTGAGCAGCGGCTTCAAGACGACGTGCAGGCTGACTCAAAGCCCAAGCAAGCCATAACAGCAATGGTGTACTAACCAACATGACCGCAAGCAAGAGCTGGAATGGGTGATCAAACAGACGCAGGAGTAGAGGTGGTGGCTCATTCCATTTGAAGCCCACGTACATCAAGATATCGGAACCTGCCAAAGTAATAGGAATTGGGCCCGCAATCATGTATCGACCATACAGCTTCTGCTTTGGATTATTGTAATCTTCGATACTGGTGACAAAGTTTTGCATGGCACGCAATTGAAAATTGCTGCGTTTTTCTGTCGTAAGAACATTACCGCTGTAGTCAGAAAAAAAGACTCGTGGGCGAGGGTCGTGCTTGCCGTGACGGTTGCCCTCGATACGAAAAAGTATGCGGCCTAAATCTGTTTGCTGGCTGTATTTTTGTTGGATTGAGTCACGCGTTTCTACCATACGTTTGTAGTGTTCTTCTGGAATATCGCGAGCTTTGCGTGGGTCCAAATGTGGCAGTGATAGCACGGCTATCAATACTAATAACATGGTGAACCAAAAAATGGCAAAGATGCGTCCATACAGGCTATTGATGTTTGGCAGTTTGATGCGTGATAGGCGCATTAATCCTCCTCAAGCAGCATGTAGCCACGACCACGCAGGGTTTTGATTCGCGGCTTGCCATTGCTTTGATCTGGTAATTTTTTACGTAAGTTCGAGACATGCATATCGATAGCGCGATCAAAAGCAGCGAGTCGTTTACCAAGCACATCTAAGCTCAGTGTCTCTTTGGTCAGCACTTGTCCTGGGTTTTGTACGAAGTGGGTGAGTAGCGCAAACTCGGTTGCTGTGAGATCGAGTAACTGTTGCTCACAATACGCTTCTTGCTTACCGGGATAGAGGCGGATTTCTTGATACTCAATGCAATCGCTGTTTTTGGTATTTTTTTGTGTGCTGCTAGTGCGGCGTAAAATCGCGCGGATTCGCGCTAACAGCTCTCGGTCACTAAAAGGTTTTGGTAAATAATCATCCGCGCCCAGTTCCAAGCCGATCACGCGATCAATTTCTTCCCCTTTAGCGGTCAGCATCAAGACGGGAGTTTCCCAATTTTCACGTAAGCGTTTCAGCGTTTCCATGCCATTGAGTTTTGGCATCATGACATCCAACAAAATCAAATCAATCTTATCATTGATCGCGGCTAAGCCGGCTTCACCGTCATTTGCTTCGCTGACGTCAAACCCTTCGAAACTGAGTACTTCTTTTAATAAGCTGGTTAGCTCGATATCGTCATCGATTAAAAGAATGTTTGCCATGGGGGCACCTATAGTAAGTTACCGATAGCCTAATATTACATTGGAATGATGCGCAACGAAGAGGAGAAAAATCACTCTTTACGATTCTTTACGCTCCCTATACGTCGCTTTACCTAGCGGGTCGTATTCTATACTCAAGCGCTGTGAGAACAGCTCAGAAGAACCACTCACCTGTGTAAGGAATCGTATTATGAAGTCTGCAAAAAAACTTGTGTTAGCTGCTGTTGTTCTACCTCTTACTCTTGGCGCCGCAAGCGCATTCGCTTACGGTGGTAAAAACCATCATAAAGGTCCTCGTGACGAATGCGGCATGGGTATGGACCGAGGTGTCATGCGTCAACTAGACCTGACTGATGCACAAAAAGATCAGCTAAAAGAAATGCGTGAAGCAAACAAAGTGGAAATGAAAGCAAAATTCGCTGATGGCAAAGAAGCACGTATGGCTGAGCGTCAAGCGCATCATGCAAAAGTGCAATCGCTTTTGCTGGCGGATAATTTTGATGAAGCTCAAGCTACCGAATTAGCAAAAGAGATGGTTGAGCGCCAAACGGAACGTCGCGTGCAAATGCTAGAAAGAAAGCACCAAATGCTTAGCGTATTAACACCTGAGCAGAAAGCGAAATTTGTTGAGCTACAAAATGAACGTATGCAAGAGTGTGGCGACAGAATGCACAAGCGCATGGAAAAGTCGCGCAATAATTAAGTCATGAATTGATGTTATATAAAGAGGCAGCCATTGGTTGCCTCTTTTTGATCTGGTTATTTCATGGTCATTCAATATACTCAACGTATGGTTTTAGTTAACTCTTTGATTATGAAACAGCAATACGCACGTTTAGTTACGACCGCCGCTTGGACTGCAACCATTGTGGCGACGCTTCTTCTGATAGTAAAAGTCATCACGTGGTGGGTAACCGGTTCAGTGAGCTTATTGGCGTCATTGATTGACTCCATGTTAGATATCGCGGCTTCGGTTGTGAATCTTGTGGTGGTTCGTTACGCCTTACAACCTGCAGACCGCGAACATACTTTTGGGCATGGTAAAGCTGAGTCCTTAGCGGCCCTAGCCCAAGCAATGTTTATTTCGGGCTCGGCAGTATTTTTGATTCTTAACGGGATTGACCGATTTTTCCGCCCGCATGCTTTACACGCACCGGAGTTAGGTGTGTATGTATCGCTGTTTGCGATTGTGGTCACACTTGGCTTGGTGATGTTCCAAAAACATGTGGTTCGCGTGACGGGGAGCCAAGCAATAGCGGCGGATTCTCTGCATTATCAGACTGACTTGTATATGAATGCTGCGATCATGGTTGCTCTGGGGCTCAGTTATTTTGGAGTGACTCAAGCGGATGCTGTGTTTGCGATTGGTATTGGTGTCTTCATTCTTTATAGCGCTTTCAAAATGGTCAGCGAAGCGATTCAAACCTTACTTGATAGAAAGTTGCCCGATGAAGAACTTGAGCAAATTAACCAAGCTTGTTTGAGCGTAAAAGGGGTATTGGGCGTGCATCAGTTACGCACGCGAATGTCCGGACCGACGCGCTTTATACAGTTGCATTTAGAGCTAGACGATAACTTACGATTAATTGAGGCGCATTACATCGCTGATAAAGTGGAAGATAATTTATTGGCTCTTTTTCCTGATGCGGACGTATTGATCCATCAAGATCCATTGTCTGTCGTTTTCGGACCAGAGAAAGAGCAGAAAGCACAAGATTGGTCGGCTTGAAAAATCCATCAGTGCCCGACGACAAACAGGTACTTATTGACTATCTTTCCATCAATACTTATTAAGATTCGTGATCCTGATATGAATCAACAAAGTTTCATAGAGAAACTGTAATACTCTTACATAAGTAGAAAAGTTACATAAAAAAGTGCGTTTTCATTGGTAATCCTGTAGAGGAAATGTAACATAACGCACAGTTCTGGATTATGCAGGTTGCTTGGTAACAAGGGGCCTAAAAGAAAATTAAATAATTGATTGCCAAAGATCGAGGGTGAGCATGATTAAGAAGATCGGTGTTTTAACAAGTGGCGGTGACGCACCTGGTATGAACGCTGCGATACGCGGCGTAGTACGTACAGCACTATCCGAAGGATTGGAAGTATTCGGTGTGTACGACGGCTACCTAGGCCTATACGAAGGCCGCATCGAGAAGCTAGATCGTTCTAGCGTTTCAGATGTGATCAACAAAGGTGGTACGTTCCTAGGTTCTGCACGTTTCCCTGAATTTAAACAAGTGGAAGTTCGTGAAAAAGCGATTGAGAACCTGAAAAAACATGGTATCGATGCACTAGTGGTAATCGGTGGTGATGGTTCGTACATGGGTGCGAAGAAACTGACTGAAATGGGTTACCCATGTATCGGTCTTCCGGGCACAATCGACAACGATATCGCAGGTACGGATTACACTGTGGGCTACCTAAGTGCACTAAACACCGTTATCGATGCAATCGACCGTCTACGTGATACTTCTTCATCTCACCAACGCATTTCAATTGTAGAAATCATGGGCCGTCACTGTGGTGATTTGACTCTGATGTCTGCAATTGCGGGCGGTTGTGAATACATCATCACTCCGGAAACTGGTCTAGACAAAGACAAGCTGATCAGCAACATCCAAGATGGTATCGCTAAAGGTAAGAAACACGCGATCATCGCGCTTACTGAGCTAATGATGGATGCTAATGAACTAGCACGTGACATCGAAGCCGCGACAGGTCGTGAAACTCGTGCAACAGTACTTGGTCACATCCAACGTGGTGGTCGTCCAACTGCATTTGACCGCGTACTAGCATCTCGTATGGGTAACTACGCTGTTCACCTATTGATCGAAGGTCATGGTGGTCGTTGTGTAGGTATCGTGAAAGAGCAACTTGTTCACCACGATATCATCGACGCAATCGAAAACATGAAGCGTCCAGTACGCAACGATCTATACAAAGTTGCTGAAGAGTTGTTCTAAGCAAGCTTGAAATAGATAAACAAAACCGCGGCTTTCCGCGGTTTTTTTGTATTTGATAATCAACAAAAAGAAACTAGTGATAGACGAGTGTTAAGACACGCTGCTCTGCTCTATGAGCGTTAATTTGCGCTCGCGCAGCGCAAACAAGTAGCCCAGTAGCCCACCCAACGTATTCCCAACCGCGATACCGATAAACAAGCCTTCAATGCTGTAGATTTGGCTCCCGACCCACGCCGATGGCAAGGTAAAAATGAACAGCCGCATAAAGCTCCACTGGAATGCACGCAATGGCTTGTGCATCGCATTCAAACCACTGACTAACATCATCACGATGCCTTGGAAGCCATAACTAAATGGCACCACCAGTAAATAATGCCAAAGCAGGTTTTTCACCGCATCTTCCTGAGAAAACAGCGCAGCCAGAGGAATGCTCAGCGGTACCATCATCAAGAAGATAAACCCTTGGAATACCACTGCAAAACGCATGCTAATAAATAAACCGGAAAAGGCTCGTTGCGGTTGTTTGGCTCCTAAATTTTGTGCCATAAACGGTGTGAGGGCAGAGGTCAGCGACATCAATACTAAAATCAATATAGACTCAATACGCTGCGCTGCGCCGTAAGCAGCAACCGCCGCTGTACCGTGGTTGGATAACAGCATCATCAGAATGGCACCGGACAACGGATTCATCGCGTTTGATAGCGCTGCAGGGGTACCAATTTTTAGTGTCTGTTGCCAGTCTTGTTTCAGCAAAGCCCATTGGGGTTGAGCAAGCAATTTTTCCCGTTTAATTAGCACATAGAATGAGCCACACAAAGCACCTAACCAGCTAAAGGCACTTGCTATGGCTGCGCCTTGAATGCCAAGTTCCGGAAAAGGACCATAACCGAAAATCAACAATGGATCGAGCATGCCATTAATCAAACCAGCCAACATCATGACTTTTGCTGGTGTTTTTGTGTCGCCAGTAGCTCGGATAGCACTGTTGCCCGCCATTGGGATCACTAGCAGAGGAATGGTGAGATACCAGACCTGCATATACTGCTCAATAAGAGGGATGAGATCATCAGACGCACCAAGAAAACGAAACAATGGCGCAATGGTGGTAAAGCCAATAGAAGACGCGATAGCCACAAGTAACACGGCTAATAACAAACCGTGGGTGGTGAACCGAGCAGCTTGTGGTGCATGACCTTGCCCAAGCAAGCGACCAATATTGGTCGATAGTCCCATCCCAATCCCCATCGTAATGCAGTTAACCGCAAAGGTGACAGGGAAGGTATAGCTGATAGCTGCTAGCGCTTGAGTGCCAAGCAACGAGATAAAAAACGTGTCCACCAAGTTAAACATCAAAATTGCGATCATGCCCATGGTCATGGGTACGGTCATTTTCCGCAGCGTTTCAGGAATGGGTGCGGTCAACAAACCATGCTTATCGGTCGCTTGGGGTTCCAGCTTGTTATTTTCCTGCATGTGTGACAACTATCTGGTGAGCAAACTGCAAGGATACAAGAAAGCGAGATGTCGAGCGAGTGAGCATTTCTAACGCAAACCGTTGCCTAGTTGTTCGTTATTTTAACTAAGTCACAAAAATTTTGTGCCACCCCCTTGGGATCGCTGCTTCGACCCCTTATATAGGGATCACGTGTCTGGGGCTACAGTCCCTAAGGACAATTATCAAATAAACATGGAAATTTTCAGGAGAGACGACCGATGAACATTCGTCCATTACATGACCGAGTTATCGTTGAACGTAAAGAAGTTGAATCTAAGTCTGCTGGTGGCATCGTTCTGACTGGTTCTGCTGCAGAAAAATCGACTCGCGGTGTTGTTCTAGCTGTGGGTAAAGGCCGCATCCTAGAAAACGGCACCGTACTGCCACTAGACGTTAAAGTCGGTGATACCGTTATCTTCGCTGAAGGTTACGGTACAAAAACTGAAAAAATCGACGGTAAAGAAGTGCTTGTCATGTCTGAAAACGACATCATGGCGATCGTTGAATAATAGCAATCATTGAGTAATTTTTTGCTCAGATTCAATTACGAAATTACACACAAAGAATTTTAGAAAGGAAATCAAAGATGGCTGCTAAAGACGTTAAATTTGGTAATGACGCACGAGTTAAAATGCTGGAAGGTGTAAACGTTCTGGCTGACGCAGTAAAAGTAACACTGGGTCCTAAAGGACGTAATGTCGTTCTAGACAAATCTTTTGGTGCACCAACTATCACTAAAGATGGTGTATCAGTAGCGCGTGAAATCGAGCTGGAAGATAAATTCCAGAACATGGGCGCACAAATGGTTAAAGAAGTTGCGTCTAAAGCAAACGACGCAGCGGGTGACGGTACAACAACAGCAACGGTACTAGCGCAATCTATCGTTAACGAAGGTCTAAAAGCAGTCGCGGCGGGCATGAACCCAATGGATCTTAAGCGTGGTATCGACAAAGCTGTTGCTGCGGCAGTTGAGCAACTAAAAGAGCTTTCTGTTGAATGTAACGACACAAAAGCGATCGCGCAGGTTGGTACTATCTCTGCAAACTCAGACGCAAGCGTAGGTAATATCATTGCAGAAGCAATGGAGCGTGTGGGTCGTGATGGCGTTATCACGGTTGAAGAAGGTCAGGCGCTACAAGACGAGTTAGACGTAGTAGAAGGTATGCAGTTCGACCGCGGTTACCTGTCTCCTTACTTCATCAACAACCAAGAATCAGGCAGTGTTGATCTAGAAAACCCATTCATCCTTCTAGTAGACAAGAAGATCTCAAACATTCGTGAGCTTCTTCCAACGCTAGAAGCTGTCGCGAAAGCATCTCGTCCACTGCTTATCATTGCAGAAGATGTAGAAGGCGAAGCGCTAGCAACATTGGTTGTGAACAACATGCGTGGCATCGTAAAAGTTGCAGCTGTGAAAGCACCTGGCTTCGGTGACCGTCGTAAAGCAATGCTACAAGACATCGCTATCCTAACTGGCGGTACTGTGATTTCTGAAGAGATCGGTCTAGAGCTAGAAAAAGTTGCACTAGAAGATCTAGGTCAAGCGAAGCGTGTTTCTATCACGAAAGAAAACACGACTATCATCGATGGTATCGGTGAAGAAGAGATGATCTCTGGCCGTGTTGCTCAGATTCGTCAACAAATCGAAGACGCAACTTCAGACTACGACAAAGAGAAACTACAAGAGCGTGTTGCTAAACTGGCTGGCGGTGTTGCAGTAATCAAAGTCGGTGCAGCGACTGAAGTTGAAATGAAAGAGAAGAAAGACCGTGTAGAAGATGCGCTAGCCGCAACTCGTGCAGCGGTTGAAGAAGGTGTTGTTGCTGGTGGTGGTGTTGCACTTATCCGCGCGGCATCTAAGATTGCTCACCTAACGGGTGACAACGAAGAACAAAACGTTGGTATCCGCGTTGCACTACGTGCAATGGAAGCGCCAATCCGTCAAATCACGAAGAACGCAGGTGAGGAAGACTCAGTGGTTGCGAACAACGTGAAAGCGGGTGAAGGTAGCTACGGCTACAACGCGGCAACAGGCGAATACGGCGACATGCTAGAAATGGGTATCCTAGATCCAACTAAAGTTACTCGTTCTGCACTACAATTCGCAGCATCGGTTGCAGGTCTGATGATCACAACTGAAGCGATGGTTACTGACCTACCGCAAAAAGACGCGCCAGCGATGCCTGACATGGGCGGCATGGGTGGCATGGGCGGTATGGGCGGCATGATGTAAGCCAGCTTATCTCATCGCTCTAAGGGAGCCCTTATAGCGGAAAGATAACCGACCAAACCTTTAAAAGTCGAGGCAGATGCCTCGACTTTTTTTATGCGTGTCACCTGAGAAACATGACGTTCTGGAGTGGCTTATCATGAGATTTTTGAGCGTAAAAAGCGCCATTTCAGAAGCAAAAAATCGAAGAGAAATATTTTTTCTTTTGAGTCAGATGGTTAAATCTGACCTATTGCTAACACTTTTTGAACGGGGACAGAGCAAAATCTGAACATTACACTATGTTGTAAATTGTTGCTTCCCATCATGGAGATGAAAATGAAAAAGCTTATGACGTCATTGGCGGTTGCAGCCGCTATCGCATCACCTGTTGCTTTTGCCGACAGTACACCTGTGATGTTCTCTACTATCGATAACACAAACGCACCTTCTAATTCTTCAGTTGGTGGCGTTCGTTTAGCTGTGTTGCATGGACAGGTAAATGAGGTTAAAGGTGTCGACTTTTCACTGCTTGGTATGTCAGAAACGGATCGTACGACAGGTGTGAACTTCGGTCTGTTTTTTGGCGCAGCAAAAGTAAATCAAGAAATGAAAGGCGCGTCTTTAGGCTTAGTTAACTGGAACCAAGGTCAGACGACGGGTGTTAACTTGGGTGCTGTTAACATTACGAACAACGTAAAAGGCTTGAACTGGAGCGCGGTGAACTATTCTGAAGGCTACACCATGGCGGATGTGGGCTTAGCGAGTATCTCTAAGAAGTCTAATTTCCAGTTTGGTTTCTTCAACATGACCGATCAAATCGATGGCGTGCAAATTGGTCTTTTGAACTGTGCGGATAACGGTTTCTTCAAGTGTTTCCCACTCATCAACTTTGCTAAGTAATCCCTGAGAAAGTCAGAATCTTTATATACAGAAAGCCCTCGATGTTCGTCGAGGGCTCTTTAATTACTGATGAGATGAAGTGAGTTTCTCGGAGCGTTAACTATTTAATTAATCGTGATGAAGTTTTGCGTTGTTGAATTCTTTGATGAACACCGCGGCGTAATGCTTTGATGTGGTTTTCTGCTTTATCCACACCTAACAACACGGTTAATGTCAGGAGAGTAATAACCACCGACTGCGTTAAATAACCCAAACCTATCATCAAACCTAAACCTGCTAGTACCCATATTACAGCCGCGGATGTTACGCCATGGATTTTTCCATCAAGTGTCATCATAACGCCAGCGCCTAAGAAGCCGACGCCAGTAATGATCTGACCAAGCACTCGTGCTTGATCAAGTGTATTTGGCGATAACGACACTGCCATCGACATAAACAGGTAGGTGCCTGAAATAATTAATATTGCTGTGCGAATGCCAACCGGTTTACCACGAGTTTGGCGCTCTATACCGATCATGAGCCCATTAATGGCGCAGCATAGTAGGGCAGGCCAACTGAATGGGCCAAGATCGAAAATTTGTTCGAATGCTGTATGCATCTTGACCTCCAAAAGTGCGGAGTATGCATAGACTTACCGTGCAAAGCGAACAAAAATAATCAATCTAGACGACAAATTTAATTGAGCGTCAGAGCTTACTCTAAATGCAAATCCAACGGCGTTTTACTTGGCCTGCCACCAATTTCTCGTGTGAGTTTTGGTACCAGATAACCCGATACACGCGTGATGAGTCCGCGCATAATAGCTTTCGCTTCTTCGTCCGAAATAAAGTAGTGCGCTGCGCCTTGCACCTTATCAAGAACGTGGAGGTAATAAGGCAAGATACCCGCGTCAAATAAGGCCTCACTTAACGCCACTTGAGCTTCTACCGAATCATTCACGCCTTTCAGCAGAACGCCTTGGTTTAGAAGCGTAACGCCCGCTCTTTTGAGCTTGAACATCTGTTCAGCAAATTCGTCATTGATTTCGTTGGCATGGTTGATGTGAGTGACGAGGATGATTTGTAACCTTGATGCTTGCAGAAGTTGGCATAGTTCATCAGTGACTCGAGCTGGAATCACCACAGGTAAACGGCTATGAATACGCAGACGTTTGATGTGAGGAATGTGAGCAATGTGCTCTAAAAGCCAATGAATCTCATCGTCTTTTGCCATTAATGGATCACCACCTGAGAAGATGACTTCGTTCAACTCTGGTTGTTGTGCCATGTACTCTAAGCACTTGGTCCAGGCTTGTTTCCCGCTTTTGTTCTCTTGATAAGGGAAGTGACGACGAAAACAGTAACGGCAATTTACCGCGCAGCCACCTTTGACAATCATCAGGGCGCGGTTGCGATACTTGTGTAGCAGGCCAGGGACTTCATTGTCCTGCTCTTCCAATGGATCATTGGAGTAACCCGGATGCACCTCAAATTCGTCGCTCAGTGGTAAAACCTGACGTAAAAGAGGGTCTTTAGGGTTGCCTTTCTCCATCCTATCGACAAAACTTTGCGGTACACGCTGTGCAAACAGCTTGCGCGCGGCAAACCCGTCTTGCCACGGTGAAGGATCAATTTCCAGTATTTCGAGCAATTTTGCAGGATCAGAGATCCCATTCGCCAACTGTTTGAGCCAGTTTTGCTCAACAGATTCGACTTTTCGGGTTATTATGTGCGGCATTGAATTTAGCTCTAAGAATGTAAGAGGAAAAAATGGCTACAGTTAGCACCAATGAATTTAAAGGCGGTCTTAAGTTAATGCTTGATAACGAGCCTTGTGTAATTCTGGAAAACGAATACGTTAAACCAGGTAAAGGCCAAGCGTTCAACCGTGTTAAAATTCGTAAACTTCTTTCTGGTAAAGTGCTAGAGAAAACATTCAAGTCTGGTGACACTTGTGAAGTGGCAGACGTAATGGATATCGACCTAGATTATCTATATTCAGACGGCGAATTCTACCACTTTATGAACAGTGAAACGTTTGAACAGATCGCAGCGGATGCAAAAGCGGTAGGTGAAAACGCTAAGTGGTTGGTAGAAAACAACACTTGTATGATCACTCTTTGGAACGGTAACCCAATTACTGTTACTCCACCAAACTTCGTTGAGCTAGAAGTTGTAGACACAGACCCAGGCCTGAAAGGTGATACTCAAGGTACTGGCGGTAAACCAGCGACGCTATCAACTGGCGCTGTTGTTCGTGTTCCTCTGTTCATCTCAATTGGTGAAGTGATTCGCGTAGATACTCGTACTGCTGAATACGTAGGTCGTGTGAAGTAAGCACTTTATATGATTGTTAGAAAGGTCGCTTCGGCGGCCTTTTTTATTGCCTGTGATTCTTCTCTTTTAATCCCTCTGCGTAAAACATCGATATCCTCCGCAAATTTTTGATGATTTTGTATTATTCGTAAAAATCTTATTTATTCCATGAATCTGTCGATTATTCCTTAATGTAACATTTTGATACATTAGTACTTGTCGCTGAGTTGCATAGCAATCTGATTTTTATCGATTTAACTCAGTAACAATCCAAAAAGGAGAACAAAATGGAAAGCAGAGGTTTAGGAAGGGGTTTAAAGGTGGAAGAAAGACGTCAGTTACTACATAAAGGATTAAAAGCAGCCGTATTTGGCGTACCGCTGTTGGCAATAGGCTTAACGATTAATAGCTCGGTGCTGATGACCGATGCGGGTTACAGCTACGTGCATCAGAATAATATTACTGGTGAGTTGGATGTGTTTACTGAACCTGGCATTCATTTTCGCATGCCATTTCTGTCCAAAATCACCAAGTATGACCAAGTGATCACCGTGTCATTCGGTAACAGCAAGGGCGAAGATTTTTATCAACGCCTTGATGCGATTCAGGTTCGATTTGCCGACACCTATATTGGTCAGATCCCCGTAACATTCCGCTTTAAGCTCAGTAATGACCCTGAAGCGGTGAAGAAGATGCACAAAGAGTTCCGCAACAACAGTAACTTGATCGATGCGCTGCTTGTAAAGAACGCACGTAACGTAACGGTGATTACCGCAACCCAATACACGGGTGAAGAGTTTTTCCAAGGTGGTTTGAACCAATTCAAATCGAAACTTGGCGATCAGTTACGAGAGGGGATTTATCTAACAGAGCGACGTCAGGTTGAAGTGGAAGAGTTGGATCTTGCGCCTGTTGGGGCGAATCAAGCCAATCCGAACCAATTACAGCGCACCAATCAACTGGTTTGGAAAACCGTACCTGTCGTAGACAAAACCGGGCAACCGATTCGTCAAGACAATCCGTTACAACAATACGGTATTCAAGTGACGCAGGTGACCATTGGTGACCCACAGCCCGAAAAGCAATTAGATCAGCTATTGGCAGATAAAAAGCGTTTAGTGGCGGATCGTATTCGCGCGATTCAGGAACAAGAAACGTCGAAAGCACAGGCAGAGACCGAGCAGTTACGCAAAGAGATTCAACGAACACGTGAGGTGCAAGACGCCCAGCGTGGTAAAGAACTCGCAATTATTGCTCAGCAAAAAGAAGTGGAAGTTGCACGTCAGATTGCAGAGCGTGAAATCGTTGAAGTGGAAAAAACCAAACGACTTGCTGAAGTAGAGAAGGAGAAAGAGCTAGCTATCGCAGAGGCTAACTTAGCGATTCAAAAAGCGAACGCACTTTCTGCTGAGTTTGAAGCGAAAGCGATATTAGCGAAAGGTCGCGCAGAATCTGAAGTCCTAAAAGGTAAGTATGCAGCGTTAGGAGCAAACCGTGAAGTTTACTTGGCAGAATTGAATCGAGACGTAGCGAACTCGCTGTACAACAATTTGCAAAACTTCCAAGTTCAGATGCCACAAAATTACATTGGTGGAAGTGACGAAACGGGCTTGAAAACAAACCTAGATGTGATTACTGGCTTTGGTGCTCTGGGTCTTATGGACCAGACAAAGAAGGTCGCACAGCAATAAGATCATGGGTGGTCAAAAGCTTAAAAAGCAAAAAGATCATGGGTAACCCAAAGCAATAAAAAAGCTGGCATTTAGCCAGCTTTTTCTTTTTTGGTCAGTCTCTTAAATCATGAAGATAAAGATAACTGCTAGTGCAGTGATGAGGCCTGCAAATGCATAGCATGCAATTTTACCAATCACACCAGTGTGGAATTTAAGGTCGTGCATGCCGTGGTGTACACGGTGCATTGCATGCCACATTGGCAATGCTAGCGTGCCAATGATGAATAGCGCACCGATGATGCTGGTTGCGAATGCAGAGACACGCTCGTAGCTCATCGCTTCTGCATCAATCACGCCTAGTGGGACCAAGATGCCCAGCACCAATACCGTGATTGGCGTGATCATCGCGAACCAAGTACCACCTGCGCCAAACAGACCCCACCAGATTGGCTCATCAGAACGTTTTGGTGATGTGTTTACACTATAATTCGGTTTCATTGCTCAGCTCCTTACACCACGATGAGAACGATCAGTGAGATAAACGCAACAGCGGCCCACTGAGTCAATACGATGATCTTCTTGTCCACTGGTTTGCCTTTCAAACGAATTGGCATTACTTGTGGCATCATGCTGAAGAAAGTTTGAGCGTGGAATAGGCTACCGAGTAGTGCAACGATGTTGATTGCGACTACGATTGGGTTCGCCATGAATGCTAACCAACCTTGCCATGCTTCAGGACCTTTCACCAAGCAACCTAAACCGAAAGTTAGGAACAGAGTGAATAGGATTAACGGAAGCACCGTAGCTTCACGTAGCATGTAGAAGCGGTAGAAAGGATGGTTCTTCCACCAAGTGCGTTTTACTTCACGAACGTAAGGTTTACGATTGCTCATCCTTATGCCTCCACTTTCTTTGGTGAACCATCAGGTTTCAACATAGCAATCACGAAGTCCATAGAAGACTCCACTTTGCCTTGGTTTACTGCCGCTGCTGGGTCAACGTTCTTCGGACAAACTTCAGAACAGTAACCAACAAACGTACAACCCCAAGCACCGTTTTCACCGTTGATAAGCTTCATGCGCTCATCTTTACCGTTGTCACGGCTGTCTAGGTTGTAGCGGTGGGCTAGCGTTAGTGCAGCAGGACCGATGAACTCTGGGTTAAGACCAAACTGAGGACATGCTGCATAGCACAGACCACAGTTGATACAGCCAGCGAATTGCTTGTATTTCGCCATCTGTTCTGGCGTTTGCAAGTTCGTACCGTCTTCTGGTTTACGATCGTTACCAATGATGTATGGTTTGATTGCTTCTAGGCGCTCGATGAATGGCGTCATATCAACAATCAAGTCTTTCTCGATTGGGAAGTTCGCTAGAGGCTCGATAGTCACACCGTCTGGGTAGTCACGTAGGAAGCTCTTACAAGCAAGTTTCGGTACGTTGTTCACCATGATGCCGCAAGAACCACAGATCGCCATACGGCAAGACCAACGGTAAGACAGATCTTTGTCTAGGTGGTCTTTGATGTAACCAAGTGCGTCAAGTACAGACATGGTTTCATCGAATGGGACTTCGAATGTTTGCTTGTATGGTTCTGCATCTTTCTCTGGGTCGTAACGCAGGATGTCTACTTTTTGAATGCGATTTGCTGACATTATGCTTGCTCCTCTGCGTTCTTCTCTTCAGCCGCTGCTTTTTCTGCTGCTTCACCGTATAGACGAGCTTTTGGCTGTGACTTAGTGATGGTCACATTGCTGTAATCGATACTTGGTGCTGACTCTGGCTTGTAGAAAGCAAGTGAGTGTTTTAGGAAATTCACGTCATCACGTTCTGTACAACCGTCGTCTAGACGTTGGTGCGCGCCGCGCGACTCTTTACGTAGAATCGCAGAGTGAACCATCGCTTCTGCGACTTCTAGGCCGTAACCCACTTCGATTGCGTATAGAAGGTCTGTGTTGAACACTTTACCTTTGTCTTTGATGCTGATGCGTTTGTAGCGTTCTTTCAACTCAGTGATTTTGTCGATAGTCGCTTGCATCAAATCTTCTTGGCGGTATATACCACAGCCCGCTTCCATGGTGTGGCCCATTTCTGTGCGTATTTCTGCCCAGTTTTCGTCGCCTTCTTGGTTCATCAGTTTCGCGATGCGCTCTTCAACGGCTTTGACTTGCGCGTCAATTGCCGCGTCGTTCCAGCCTTTGAATTCTGCTGCGCGTTTCACTGCATTTTCACCCGCTACGCGGCCAAATACCACGAACTCAGCCAGTGAGTTAGAACCTAGACGGTTTGCACCGTGAAGACCAACAGACGCACATTCACCCACCGCGAATAGGCCTTTAATGCGAGTTTCACAACCGCCGTCCGTTTCAATACCACCCATGGTGTAGTGAACGGTTGGACGAATTGGAATTGGCTCTTTTGCAGGGTCCACGTTTACGTAAGCTTTTGCTAGCTCACAGATGAACGGTAGACGCTCTTGTAGGTACTCTTCACCAAGATGGCGAAGGTCTAGGTGCACCACGTCACCCAGTGGGTGTTTGATGGTGTTGCCTTTCTGTTGTTCGTGCCAGAAAGCTTGAGAAACTTTGTCACGAGGACCCAGTTCCATGTATTTGTTCTTCGGTTGGCCAACTGGAGTTTCAGGGCCCATGCCGTAATCTTGTAGGTAACGATAGCCGTTCTTGTTAACGATGATACCGCCTTCACCACGACAACCTTCCGTCATCAGGATACCTGTGCCTGGAAGACCGGTTGGGTGGTATTGAACGAATTCCATATCACGTAGAGGAACGCCGTGACGGTAAGCCATTGCCATACCATCGCCCGTTACGATACCACCGTTGGTGTTACAGTGGTAAACACGGCCCGCGCCACCTGTTGCTAGAACAACCGATTTTGCTTTGATAGTAACAAGCTCGCCTTCAGACATGTGAATAGCAATCAGACCTTGAACTTCGCCTTCATCAACAAGCAGATCCACCACAAAGTACTCATCAAAACGTTTGATGTTGCTGTACTTCATTGATGTCTGGAATAGCGTATGAAGCATGTGGAAGCCAGTTTTGTCTGCAGCGAACCAAGTACGTTCAACCTTCATACCACCAAAGCGGCGTACGTTGACTTCACCGTTCTCTTTACGACTCCATGGGCAACCCCATTGCTCCATTTGGATCATTTCGCGAGTCGCGTTCTCTACAAAGTATTCAACAACATCCTGTTCACATAGCCAGTCACCACCGCCAACAGTGTCGTTGAAGTGGTTGTCTAAGCTATCTTCATCCTTGATAACTGCTGCTGAGCCACCCTCTGCAGCGACCGTGTGGGAGCGCATTGGATAAACTTTAGAAATCAGAGCGACTTCTAAGTCTGGGTTTGCTTCAGCCGCTGCAATAGCAGTACGAAGACCAGCGCCGCCTGCGCCGATGACTGCGATATCTGTGGTGATAATTTGCACAGTTATCCTCCAGTGTGTGATTGCGGAAATCCGCTTGTTATTGTCATTACGAGGCGCTCTTTAAAAAGAACTCCCCAAAAGTAGTAGGGTTAGTGTAGATGAGCCACATGGCAGAAAAATTGATGTAATTGGGTTTTTGCTTCGGTAATGCACTTAAGGGCATAGAATTTATAGGTTATGTGACTGCTATCACGGCATCGAGGTTTTGGCCCTCAAGCATTAACATTAGGGATGTTAAACCTGTGTTGCGTGACATTAACCGCATGGATAATAGGTTTTTAACTGAGTGTTTTTTGTGCTGCGGCACGAGTAATGCTTGCCTCAAATTGGCGAGCTCATTAGTAAAAAGAAGAAGGGATATTCCTCTCTTCTTGAAGAGTAAAAAGCATGTAGAATGAGGCTTTCCTCGCTGAATTAAAGTTTGAGAGACTTGTTATGCAAACCAACTGGCAACCTACTGCTTCCATTGACCAACTTCGTCAACGTGCGACGTTAATCGCGTCGATTCGACAATTCTTCGCTGACCGACAGGTGATGGAAGTCGATACGCCAGCCATGAGTCACGCAACCGTGACTGACATTCATTTGCATACTTTCCAAACCGAGTTTGTTGGCCCAGGCTATGCCGATGGCAGTAAGCTGTTTTTTATGACCAGCCCAGAGTTCCATATGAAGCGCCTTTTGGCTGCGGGCAGCGGTTGTATTTATCAAATCAACAAAGCATTTCGTAATGAAGAGAATGGTCGCTACCACAACCCTGAATTCACGATGTTGGAGTGGTATCGCGTTGGCTTTGACCATCATAAATTGATGGATGAAATGGATGACCTGTTGCAGCTGGTATTGAAGTGTGGCGCAGCGCAGCGCATGACGTATCAGCAAGCCTTCATTGATGTGTTGGGTGTGTGTCCACTGGAAGGCTCGATGACTGAGCTGAAAGCGGCGGCAAGCAAGCTGGGTTTGAGTGACATTGCTGAGCCTGAAGAAGATCGCGATACGCTGCTGCAACTACTATTTAGCGTGGGAGTAGAAAACAAAATTGGTCAGGACGTGCCAGCTTTTGTGTACGACTTCCCTGCATCACAGGCGGCGCTTGCGAAAATCAATCCTCAAGATCATCGCGTCGCGGATCGTTTTGAAGTGTACTTTAAGGGGATAGAGCTGGCGAACGGATTTCATGAACTGGATAACCCGAAAGAGCAATTAGCGCGCTTTGAACAAGATAACGCAAAGCGTATCGAAATGGGTTTAAAACCACAGCCGATCGATTATCATCTGATCTCTGCACTGGAAGCAGGGTTGCCAGATTGTGCAGGGGTCGCGTTGGGTATTGATCGTTTGATCATGCTGGCGCTAGGTTGTGACCACATTGATCAAGTGACGGCCTTTCCATTTCCAATTGCATAAGGACGTCCAATGAACCTGACGGCTGCACGTTTCGTCATCTTTAGCTACGCCATATTGATCGCTTTTTTATCTCTGAGTTCAGGTGAACTGCAAGACTGGGGCAATATAGCGTATCTCGACAAAATGCAGCACGCTATGGCGTACAGCGGCTTTGCGTTTTTAGGTTGTTTTTGTGTGTGGCGTTGGCGTCAACGTTGGGCGGTGGCGATTAGTATTTTGCTATTCAGCGCCGTTATTGAGTGGTTGCAAGGGTATGTAGGGCGACAAACTTCTTGGTTAGACCTTGTCGCCAACTCAACTGGCATCTTAACTGGTCTGTTATGTTACCGGATTTGGAGCCTCTATCGACCTAGGTTGGTGAAGTCGCTATACTCGATTCGTTAATGAAGAGGGAACACGATAACAATGAAAACGCGCGACAAAATCGTCTACGCGGCACTGGAGTTGTTCAACCAACATGGTGAGCGCAACATCACCACCAATCACATTGCCGATCACATCGAAATTAGCCCTGGTAATCTGTATTACCACTTCCGCAATAAGCAAGAAATCGTTCGTGAGATCTTTGCGCTTTATTCAGCAGAACTTTTAGAAAGATTTACCCCTATTCAAGGTTCGCAAGAGAGCCTGACTATGCTGAAGAGCTACCTAGACTCTATTTTTACCTTGATGTGGAAATACCGCTTTTTCTACGCAAACTTACCAGAAATCTTGTCACGAGATGAACAGCTACACGAACAGTACATCGATGTGCAAGAGAAGCTGCAAGCGAACCTCATTGCTATTATGCAAGAGTTCGTAACGATGAAGCTGTTGAATGTCGATCAACAACAGTTGAAGTCATTGGTATGTACATTGCATTTGATTGCGTGTAGTTGGTTGGCGTATCAATCCGCGATGGCTTCAAAAACCAACATTACCGAGCAAATGGTGAAGCAAGGGATGTTGCAGATGCTTAATGTCGTTAAGCCATTAGCAACTGAGCAGGGCTTAGAGCAGCTACTGGTATTAGAAGATGCGGTTAGCAATCTACACAGTTAAACGTCAAACTGCTTAATATTTCGAGAGTCACTCTCATTTTCGAGTCGTGGCTCGAGTTGACTTGTCAAATATGCCACGCACAATAGTCCCATACGCTAAAAACCCTTGCAGGGATAAGATTCTCGATAAAGGAACTATCGCCCCATGAATTACGACATTTTTAATGGTGATGCTGATGGCATCATTGCTCTTCTACAATTGCGTTTGGCTGATCCTGTCGATGCCCAGTTAATAACCGGTGTAAAGCGCGACATCAAGCTGGTGGAAAAAGTAGACGTGCAAGCGGGTGATGAGCTGACTGTGTTAGACATTTCGATGGAAAAGAACATGGCAGGTCTAGAGCAAGCTTTGGCTCAAGGCGCGCACGTCTTTTACGCCGATCATCACAAAGCGGGCGACATTCCTCAGCATGGTAATTTGGATGCGCACATCGATCTCGATGCCAACATGTGCACGGCGTTGATTGTCGATAAGTTGCTTGATGGGCGTTTTCATGACTGGGCGATTACGGCGGCTTATGGCGATAACATGATTGCTAAAGCTGATGAGTTAGCGAATAACGCGGGCTTGTCGCAGCAACAGAAAGAGCAGCTAAAAGAGCTGGGTACTTTAATTAACTACAACGGCTACGGATCGAAGGTCGAAGATTTACACTTTCATCCTGCGGAGCTGTACCGAGCTTTGCTGAAGTACACGTCGCCATTTGAAGCTATTGAAGATAAGGCCTCGCCATACTACCAATTGCAATCGGCTTACCAACAAGACATGGAGGCGGCTCTCGCAGTGCCTGCCATGCATGAGAGTGGTAAGCTGAAGTTGTTTGAGTTACCAAACACGGCGGCATCACGCCGAATCAGTGGTGTTTATGGCAACTCGCTGGCAAACCAAAACCCTGACTCTGCGCATGCGGTACTTACTGAAAATGCAGATGGGACTTATACGGTTTCACTTCGTGCCCCGTTAAACAATAAACAAGGTGCCGTGGCCGTGTGTGGTCAGTTCCCGACAGGTGGGGGGCGAGAGGCGGCGGCAGGAATCAACGCGTTAAGCAAAGATGATGTGCATGCTTTTATTGATGCGGTAGAAACCTACTACGCATAGCATTTTCCAAAACATGAATACAACAAAGGAGCCGAGTGGCTCCTTTTTTATGACAAGTCAATAAGTCAGATAATCAGCGCTTTAACCAAGATTTCGGATTCTGCGCTTCACTATTACGACGAATTTCGAAGTACAGCGATGGCCTGTCTTGACCGCCCGTATCACCCGCGAGAGCAATCACTTCGCCTGCGGTGACTCGATCGCCTTCTTTTTTAGTTAACGCTTGGTTGTAACCATAGAGGGTCATGTCACCTTTTCCGTGGTCGAGCAGTACCACTAAACCGTATCCGCGCAGATACTCAGCAAATACGACAGTACCAGGATAAACGGCTTTCACTTGTTGACCATAGTTGGCAGACAGCACCATGCCCTTCCAGTTTACCTGCCCGGTTTGTCGCGTACCAAAGTTGTGTAACACACTGCCTTTGAGTGGCCAAGGCAACTTACCGCGCTGTTTGCCGAGTCCGTCCATTGGCACCGCATTACGCTTCGCTGCTTTGGCGATCTCTGCTTTTAAACGGGTTTCGTTGCGTTGCAGCTCGGCTAAGTAGCGTTTGTCATTCTTGATACTGCTCTGAATTTTATTCAGGGTTTGCTTACGCTTGGATTGTGTACTCGCTAGCGCTGTACGTTTTTCGGATTGCTGCTTGAGCAGAGTCTCGATTTGCTCTTTTTCTAGCTCGAGCTGGTTTTTGTTGTGCGCTAATTCTTGGGTTATTTTGGTGATCGCATCAATCACTTCAGCACGTGCTTTAGCTAAATGCTGGAAGTATTGGCTCATGCGGTCTTCTTCCACACCTTGATTTAACAAGTGACCATTGGCCTTCGCTCGCTCGGTTACGTAATACGTTTGCAGCAGCTGTTTGAGTTCTTCTTCTTGCTCTTGACGCTGTGCTTCTTGCAAGGCAATTTTCTCTTCCAGGTTTTCTATGTTTTTGTCTGCTTGTGCGAGGTTAGACTTGGTTTGTCGTATTTCACGCTCAAGCTTAGAAATACCAAGCTCTTGATCTTTTAGTGATTTCTGTAACTCATTGAGCTGCTTTTCTTGGGAAGAGAGCGATTTGCGCTGACGGCTTATCTCACTGGATACGCCTTTGAGCTCTTGCTGACTCACAGCAGAGGAGGTAATGGGATAAGTGGCAGATAAAGCACAAGTTAATAAAATAGCCGAGCGTAGAACAGGGTGATTTTGTTTTCGCACTTGAGAGTTACCTACCACGTTGTTGTCAAAAAGGTTTGTTGACGATTAAATACCATCTCCATGGATAAAGCTTTGCGACTTGCCGTTAAAGCCTTGATCCATATCGAGAGAGGGTTTGTCTGTTTTTGGACGTCCGACGATTTTTGCAGGCACGCCAGCCACCGTTGTGTGAGGAGGCACGGCTTGCAATACCACAGAGCAAGATCCGATTTTCGCGCCTTCACCGACTTCGATATTGCCAAGAATCTTTGCACCAGCGCCGATCATTACGCCTTCGCGAATTTTCGGGTGACGATCACCGCACTCTTTACCAGTACCACCAAGGGTGACATCTTGCAGTATAGACACGTCGTTTTCGACCACGGCAGTTTCACCAATCACGATGCCTGTTGCATGGTCGAGCATGATACCACTACCAATGCGCGCTGCAGGGTGGATATCGACCTGACATGCTACCGAAATCTGATTTTGTAGGTAAGTCGCAAGAGCGTGACGACCTTGCTTCCACAGCCAGTTTGCTACTCGGTAGCCTTGCAGGGCGTGATAGCCTTTTAGGTACAGCAAGGGCATTGAGTACATTGAAACAGCAGGGTCGCGATTGACCGTGGCACAAATATCACAAGCCGCGCCGTCAGTGATGGTTGGATCAGCCGCAAAGGCTTCTTCAACCACTTCACGCACAGCCATCGCTGGCATGGAAGCGGTGTTCAATTTGTTAGCCAGAATATAACTCAGAGCGGCACACAAACTTTCATGCTTGATAATGGTGGCATGATAGAAGCTCGCCAGCATAGGCTCTTGTTCTGACATTTCACGGGCTTCTGAGACAATTTTGTTCCAGACTTTTTGTTTTTCGCAGTGTTTCATTCTCAATATCCAGAGTGGTTCTTCCGTGACCCGACAACTTCAATTTTTCTCAGATGAGCTGCAAAGGGCGGTAGATTGCTACTTTCCTTCGGCTTTTTTGTCACGAGCAAGTAAATCTTGCGCTGCTAAGCGCGCATCTTTTCCTTGATACAATACTTGATAAATTTGATCAACTATCGGCATCTCAACACCCATACGTTGAGAAAGTAGCCATACTTCTTTTGTATTGCGGTAACCTTCAACCACTTGACCAATTTCTTCTTGAGCCGTATCAACGTCTTTACCTTGGCCTAATGCCAAGCCAAAGCGTCGGTTACGTGATTGGTTATCGGTACATGTCAGGACAAGATCGCCTAAACCCGCCATGCCCATAAAGGTTTCTGGCTGTGCACCCAGCGCAGCACCAAGGCGACTCATTTCAGCCAAGCCACGAGTAATTAATGCAGTACGGGCATTGGCGCCAAAACCGATACCATCAGACATACCCGCACCAATCGCAATAACGTTTTTCACAGCGCCACCCAATTGCATACCAATAAAGTCACTATTGGCATATACGCGGAAGGTTTTGCTACAGTGGATTTTTTCTTGTAGATCCGCAACAAATTCAGAATCTGGAGACGCAACAGAGATTGCAGTCGGCATACCCATTGCGAGCTCTTTCGCAAACGTTGGGCCAGACAATACTGCTAGTGAGTAGTTTTCACCGATAATGTCATAAGCGACGTCTTTCAGCAGGCGCCCCGTTTCAGGTTCAAGCCCTTTGGTTGCCCAACAGATGCGAGAGTCTTCGCGCAAGAATGGTTTACAGCTGTTTAGCACGATGCCAAAGACATGGCTTGGAACCACAACCAACAAATCTCGGCTTGCTTGAACGGCTTTTTCTAAATCCGATTCAATGATCAAGCTTTCAGGGAAATCAACACCTGGTAAAAAGGCATGGTTAGCTCGGTCTGCTTCTAGGCGAGCCATGTGCTCTGGCTCGTGTCCCCAAAGGACAACGTTCGCGCCGTTACGAGCGAGTGAGATTGCCAAAGAGGTGCCGTATGAGCCTGCGCCAATCACAGTCATTGCGATGTCTTTACCGTAAGCATTGTTTGTATTTGCTTGTGTCATGCTACCGCCTAATTGTCTTGCTACTAGTAGAATCTAGTTCCTAATCGTCAAATTTTACGCCTTCTGGCGATTAGGAACTAGGAACTTTTGTCAGAAATAAAAAATGCACATTGCATCGAATGGTAGACGCTCTGTGCATTTTGTTTGAGTCGGTGACGTCAGCACTGTGGCTATTCGTCACTTATAAAACGTGAATTACGCTTCAGCTTCGCCTTGTTGAGCTTGCTGTTGTAGGTAGTTCATGAATAGCGCGTCAAAGTTTACTGGCGCTAGGTTCAGTTGAGGGAACGTACCTTTAACGACTAGGCTTGAGATAGTTTCACGAGCGTATGGGAATAGGATGTTCGGGCAGAATGCGCCTAGGCAATGTGCAAGTTGACCAGCTTCCATTTGTTCAGCAGTGAAGATACCACCTTGTTGAACTTCACATAGGAACGCAGTCTCTTCTTCGTTCTTCACAGTAACGGTTAGGCGTAGAACAACTTCGTAAACGCCTTCACCAAGCTCACGGCTTTGAGTGTCTAGGTCTAGTTTAACGTCTGGGTTCCACTCTTTCTGGAAAATTACTGGAGAGTTCGGCGCTTCAAAAGAAACGTCTTTTAGGAAGATGCGTTGAATTGCGAAGTTTTGTTGTGCGTCTTGAGGTGCTGCTTCAGCCATTTTTTAATCCTTAAATCAATATTTGTTGAGCCTAGAAACGTCTAAGCTCAGAAAACTGGTATGTCCTGAGACTAACTGAGCCAATCTACCTTGACTAGATGAAGCGTGTATTACGTGCAAAGCGTCACAACTTAGTGCTCCAACTGCTTTCAATTTGCTCAGTTTTTTGTCCGCGAGGCTTGGTAAAAGCGCGTTTAAACGCGAACTTTCGTTCTTGCCACGTTCCTACTTCTTACCGCGAACTAACGGCAGGTTCGCTTCGTTCCACGCAATCAAACCATTTTTTAGTAGGCTCACGTTTTCGAAGCCAGCTTTTACTAGTAGGTTTGCGCTTTCTTGAGCGGTCTGTCCTGTCTTACATACAACAATGATTGGGTCTGATTTGTGGTTTTCAAGGCTACCCAAGTTACCCGCTTTGATGTCTGACGGTAAAATGTGAAGTGAGTCGGTGATATGACCTTTTTTGAACTCGTCTTTGGTACGGATATCCACTACAACGCCGTTTTCACGGTTCATAAGATGAGTCAGTTGGTTTACGTTGATTTCTTTGTATGCGGCTGTCGCTGATTTCACGATGTTCATGATAAAGGCGACAAGAAGACCTACCCAAACCAAAGATAGAATCATGTTCTGTTGGAAAAATTCAATGTACTCTTGCATGTCTTGAGCTCTTACGCTGTTGGCGGAAAAATAAAGCAGGAGTATAGCGAGGTTACGGCTCTTAGGCGAGAGGGTTAAAATTTTCTAACGAATAATTGAGATCTCTATAAACCCTTTATGCCCTTACTATCCGTACATTTCGCTCTGGTAGCTTGATTGCTTTGGCCTATTGGACTTATCGGTTTAAGTGACTTCTGTTTTACTGAGAAAAGAGAACAATAGGTATTAACCCATCTTGTTTGATGTTGCTTTAAATTAGCACTGTTTCAAGTGCAAAAATAAGAATGAGAAGCGTAAGAAAACCGAACTTAGACTGGGGTGTACAAAGCGTATTAGAAATGACTATGCTTGTGGAACACGTTTGTCGGCACTGACTCGTTGTTCGCTTAACTTGTAAGATAGCAACAATAAATCGCAAACATTATTTGATCTTAACCTACAGTTTTGGTTAAAAAGTGTAGTAAAATTACGCTAGTTTTGTTTCAAGGTTAGATAGGGCAGCGAGGCCCTACGCCAAAAGTTACTTAAATTTGATGAGGTCATCACTATGTCAGCTAAGAAGCCACTGGCTCTAGTTATCCTTGACGGTTACGGTTACCGTGAAGACACAGCAAGTAACGCAATTGCGAATGCGAAAACACCAGTAATGGATGCTCTGATTGCGAATAACCCACACACATTAATCTCTGCTTCAGGCATGGATGTTGGCCTTCCTGATGGTCAAATGGGTAACTCTGAAGTTGGTCACACTAACATTGGTGCAGGCCGCGTTGTATACCAAGACCTGACTCGTATCACTAAATCAATTGCGGATGGTGAGTTCGAACAAACGCCTGCGCTAGTTGAAGCAATCGACTCTGCTGTGAAAGCTGAAAAAGCAGTACACATCATGGGCCTGATGTCTCCAGGCGGTGTTCACTCTCACGAAGACCACATTTACGCTGCAGTTGAAATGGCAGCGGCGCGTGGCGCAGAGAAAATCTACCTACACTGCTTCCTAGACGGCCGTGACACACCACCACGTAGTGCTGAAAACTCACTACAACGTTTCCAAGACCTATTTGCGAAACTAGGTAAAGGCCACGTTGCTTCTCTAGTAGGTCGTTACTACGCAATGGACCGTGATAACAACTGGGATCGCGTCCAAGTTGCTTACGATCTTCTAACTCAAGCTAAAGCTGAGTTCACAGCAGAAACGGCAGTTGCAGGTCTAGAAGCGGCTTACGCTCGTGAAGAAAACGACGAATTCGTTAAAGCAACAGCTATCAAAGCGGAAGGTCAAGAAGACGCAATCATGCAAGATGGCGATGCGGTTATCTTCATGAACTACCGTGCTGACCGTGCACGTCAAATCACTCGTGCATTCGTTCCTGCGTTTGACGGCTTTGAGCGTGCAGTATTCCCAGCAATCAACTTTGTGATGCTGACTCAATACGCGGCTGATATCCCTCTAGCTATCGCATTCCCACCTGCGTCTCTAGAAAACACTTACGGTGAGTGGCTATCTAAACAAGGTCAAACTCAGCTACGTATCTCTGAAACAGAGAAATACGCACACGTGACTTTCTTCTTCAACGGTGGTGTTGAGAACGAATTCGAAGGCGAAGAGCGTCAGTTGGTTGCTTCTCCAAAAGTTGCAACGTACGACATGCAGCCTGAAATGAGCTCTCCAGAACTAACAGAGAAGATGGTTGCGGCTATCAAATCAGGTAAGTTCGATACCATCATCTGTAACTACCCGAATGCAGATATGGTTGGTCACACTGGCGTTTATGAAGCGGCTGAGAAAGCAATCGAAGCTCTAGATGAAAGCGTGGGTAAAGTGGTTGAAGCAATCAAAGAAGTTGGCGGTCAACTATTGATCACTGCGGACCACGGTAACGCAGAAATGATGATCGACCCTGAAACTGGCGGCATCCACACTGCTCACACTAACCTACCAGTACCTCTAATCTATGTAGGTGACAAAGCGGTTGAATTCAAAGAAGGCGGTAAACTGTCTGACCTTGCACCAACCATGCTTTCTCTAGCTGGTCTAGAAATCCCAGCAGAAATGACGGGTGAAGTACTAGTTAAATGATTAACTAACGGCTCCGAATGACAAAAGCCCGAGTTTAAACTCGGGCTTTTTTGTATCTGGCAGTAAGGGCTGGTCTGTAAGGTTACTGAACCAATATGCCCGCACCAATCACAGCTAGGGCTGCGCCCAACCATGAAAATCGGTTTGGTCGGCGTTTCGTGTAAATCCAGAGCAGTGGTAGCAACATAATTGGCGTGGTTGAAGATAGCAGTGCAACCATACCTACATTTCCTTCTTGCAGTGCGTATAAGATTAGCGTCATGCCGACGGCCATCGCCAAGAAACCATTAAGTGCAGTAATACCAAATACGCGCCAAGTAATGTGTTGCGTCGAGCGAGCGACTTTGACCCCTAGAATTAACAACATGCTGTGGGCGAAAAAGGCACTGATCATTCGAATAGCAGAAGCCGCAACTGGGTCAATACTGGTTTGCATTACTGGCTTGGCGATGATACCGCCCAATGCTTGGCACATTGCTGCGGTTAAGCCAAGTCCAATACCTACCCAGATGTTACCTTTAATGTCTTCCAAGACGTTATTCACTTGACCTCTTCGGCCAAAGAATATCGCCATCACCACGCCGCTAAATACCAATGATGCGCCCAGTAGTTCTATTGTGGTCATGACTTCGCTAAATAAGAAGTAGCCCAAGATGGCAGAGAACACGGCGTGGCAAGAGAATAGTAACCCGGCCTGTCTTGGCCCCATACGATTCAAACACGCGAATAGAGCGGTATCACCAATAAAAATACCAATCAGTCCTGAGGCCATCATTGGCGTTACATGTTCCCAAGAAACCGTTAACCAGCCGCCAGTTATCCAGGCCATTGTTGATAAGATCACGGCTGTGCAGCCCATACGCCAGCGGCTGTAAGAAAATGCGCCTAGGTGTTGTGCAGGAATGACCGAAATTAGGCTAGAAACTGCCCACAGAAAAGCGGCGCATAAAGCAAGCCATTCGTAACCCATGATGTGTCGACGTCCTTGTAGAGTAGAGGAGTCTTAATATGCACGAAATTTAATGGATGTAAAAGCGGCTCTGCAAGGGCAATAGTTGGCGAACAGCTCCATGACAACAAGCTCTGTCACGGAGCTTATCGATTAAAACAGCACCAGAACTGCGCCATACACGATAAATAGACCAATCAAACCAAGAATCAGCCCCACTTTCGCCATGTCTTTGCTCTCGATGAGGCCTGTTGAATAAGCCAAAGAGTTTGGTGGTGTGGAAACCGGTAAGATCATGCCAAGTGATGCGGAGAAGGCGACGACAACCAGTAAACCTTGTAGGCCACCAACCGCAATAAGGCTTGGCATTGATGTACCAATAGCGGCAGCAATAGGCATCAATAAGTTTGCTGTTGCGGTATTAGACATAAAGTTCGCCATTAACCAACACACTACTGATAGGGCTAAAACTACGGCAAATGGTGATAGCAGGCTGTAATCAATGGCGTGCGCTAATGCTTCGGCTAAGCCCGTTTTGTCTAAGGCAATGCCAATTGCTATACCACCGGCAACTAGCCATAAAACATCCCAGTTAATCAGCTTGAGTTCTTCTTTGCCCATAATGCCCGTTAAGGTGAACACTGCTAGTGGGATAATCGCGACAACGTATGTATTCATGCCATGCACTTTCGTTGTCATCCAAAGCAAAATGGTTAGTGCAAAAGTGATGTAGACGACGATCGCACGCCAGCTCCTTTTGAATGTACCATCTAGCTTTAGTTTCATTTCTGGTTCGCTAGACGGAAACAGCTTTTGCAACAAGAACCAAGCTACAGTGAGTTGTACCAACACAAATGGTAGACCCATTGTCATCCACGATAGGAAGTCTATCGCGTTTTCTCCAGTGAGATATTGAAGCGCTATCGCATTAGGTGGCGTGCCTATCGGAGTCGCAATGCCGCCTGTATTCGCGGCAATTGGAATACACAACACCAGTGCTTTAATCCCTAAATCCCCTTTAGGTGCTGAAGCGACGATGGGGCCAAGCAGGGCTAGCATCATCACGGTCGTGGCAGTATTGGACATAAACATTGAAAAAACGGCGGTAATTAACATCAAGCCCAGCATGATGAACTTAGGTTGGGTGCCGAATGGTTTTAATAGTACTCGGGCGAGGTTGTTGTCGAGCTCGTATTTGGAAGCCGCAATCGCGAGAGCAAAACCACCCATAAAAAGAATAATGATCGGTGAAGAGAAGGCCGAGAAAATATCGGTGTAAGCAATTAACTCTCCTAAATCATGCCCCGCTGGTGGATTGCGAAATAGATGCAAACCTTTATCCGATATCATGATCAGTTCAAGAGCGATAATAAGAATGGACGTAGCAAAAACGGGAACCGGCTCGAGAACCCAAAGTAGGGCAGCAAGAAGAAAAATAGCTAACAGGCGATGCTGAATTAAAGTGAGATCGTCAATAGGAATAGCATCGATCGGTATCATCAAAACACCGAGCGGAATTAAAAAGCACACCAGCAATTTCGCCAACGTGTTTACACTCATCTTTGGCATTGGCTGCCCCTCTAAATATTCATTCTAAGCGCAGGATAATTGATTGTGGAATGAGGGTCTTAGAGGCAGGTATGAGTTTGAGAAATAGAGGCTAAATTTCGAACGGAGTTTTGCTTTTTATCAATAAAAAGAGCCCTTAATAAAGGGCTCTTTAACGGTGTTTTACTTATTTTTTCAAGGCGTAAGGTGTGCCCATAACGGTTGGCTTACCGTTTTCCATGCTTGCGTCAAACTCAATCGCGTCTTTGGCAAACAGGTTAATAACAGTAGAACCCAGTTTGAAGCGGCCCATCTCTTCGCCTTTTTTCAAGATCACGGCCTTGTCACCCTCTGCTGGGTAATCCCATTTGTAGACAGTGTTTCCACGAGGCGGAGTGATAGTGCCAGCCCATACTTGCTCAATGCTACCAACAATTGTCGCACCAACAAGCACCTGTGCCATTGGACCAAACTCAGTATCGAAGATACACACCACACGCTCGTTACGTGCAAATAGGTTCGGTACGTTTTCTGCTGTCAGAGGGTTTACTGAGAACAGGTCACCTGGTACGTAAATCATTTGGCGCAGAGTGCCGTCACATGGCATGTGTACACGGTGGTAATCGCGCGGAGATAGATACAATGTGGCAAAAGAACCATCTTTAAATTCGTCCGCTAAATTCGCGTCACCGCCCAGCAATTCTTGTGCTGAGAAGTGATGACCTTTTGCTTGGATAAGTTGACCATCTTCAATAGGGCCAAATTGGCTAACACAAGCGTCGGCTGGGTGAGTGATGACGTTTTCGCCTTCAGAAATTGGGCGTGCGCCCTCTTTTAGCTCACGAACGAAAAACTCGTTGAACGTTTTAAAATGCTTAGGATCTGAGTGCTTCGCCTCATCCATGTTCACATTGTATTGTTTGATAAACCAACGAATAACTGCTGTTGTTAGACCGCCAGCTTTTGCTGAAGCCAGTTTACCCATTAGGCGAGTGAGGCCGTGTTGTGGGATCCAGTACTGCAGTCCAACTTTAAACTTGTCCATCTTTAATTCCGATACTTCTGTTAGATTCGCGCTTTAGGGCGCGTGATGTTACTGAAATTTAATTTGCTTGTCAGTATTAGGTGAAGACTTTTTACACAGTTACAGCCTTAACTCAATTACAGATCGGCTTTTTTATTACGTGAATACTGACGATTTGCTTTGTTTTCAACCATGCTTTCCAAAATGCGATGATAGTTTTCAAAGCGAGTTTCGTTAATTTCCCCGTTCTCGACAGCTTCGCGTAGAAGGCAGCCTGGGTCATCATTGTGTTTACAATCTCGGAACTTGCAACCGCCTAAATATGGTCGAAATTCAACGAATGCTTTTGTTACTTCTTCTGCTTCCAAATGCCAAAGACCAAATTCACGTACTCCAGGTGAGTCGATCAAATCGCCACCCGTTGGAATGTGGTATAAACGTGCAGCCGTCGTGGTGTGTTGGCCCAAGCCAGAGTTCTCAGAGACTTCGCCTTCTTCCACTTCGCTCTCTAGTTCCGGCATTAACGCGTTGACTAAGCTGGATTTCCCTACGCCTGATTGACCAACAAAGATATTAATTCGGTCACGCAGCAGGGTTTCTAGTTCAGCAATGCCTTCTCCAGACTTCTTGCTGACCAGAAGCACTTTATAGCCAATGCGTTCATATTCTTTGAGCCATTCTTCATACATTGCACGATCATCGGCTTCTAGAAGGTCGACTTTATTTAAGACCAACAATGGCGCAATATTCAGTGTTTCTGATGCAACGAGATAGCGGTCAATAATATTTAGCGATAGCTCTGGTAATACCGAAGAGACAATGACCATTTGATCAATATTGGCTGCAACGGGTTTTAGGCCATCGTAATAATCTGGACGAGTGAGCACTGAAGAGCGAGGTTCTACCGCTTCAACAACACCAGAGATGCCCGCCATAGACTCCAATCCTTCGCGCCATAAAACACGATCGCCAGATACTAGAGACTCAATACCACGGCGGAGGTTACAGCGTTGAATTTCGCCTGTTTCAAGGTCTTCAATGTCCGCGTGCTGACCAAAACGAGTGATCACGAGACCTTGCTTGCTGGCGCCTAGCATGTTTTCATCCCACTGGATGGAATCTTCTTGCTTCTTCAAACGCTTTTGTTGGTTGCTACGTACGCGTCGCACCTGACCTTTGGTTAACTTTTTCTTCTTTGCCACAATTCTGTACTTTATGTGAATTTACTCAAATGGTTGAGCCGTACTCTTGGCTCCGTGTATGAGTATCGTGTTTCTCGTATTTTGAGGTATAGTACCTCTTTTATCGATAAACAAATAGGCGGCGTAACCATGTCCTTTAGCGATCAAAACCTAATTTGGGTTGATTTAGAGATGACAGGGCTTGATCCTGAAACGCACAAAATCATCGAAATTGCTTCTATTGTCACGGATAGCGAACTAAATATTTTGGCTGAAGGTCCAGTGTTAGCGATTCATCAGCCGGAAGAAGAACTGGCGAAAATGGACGACTGGTGTACTAATACGCATACGGCAAGCGGTTTGGTGGAGCGCGTTCGAAACAGTCAAATCTCAGAACAAGACGCAGTCGCACAAACCATTGAATTTTTAGAAAAATGGGTGCCAAAAGGGGCGTCGCCAATATGTGGTAACAGCATTGGGCAGGATCGTCGCTTTTTATACAAGCATATGCCTGAGTTGGAAGAGTTCTTCCATTACCGATATGTTGACGTTAGTACTCTTAAAGAACTAGCACGTCGCTGGCAACCTGAGGTGCTAAATGGGTTCACAAAACAGGGAACACATTTGGCCTTGGACGACATTCGTGAGTCCATCGCAGAACTTAAGTACTATCGAGGTACTATTTTCAAGATTTAACTGTTAAGGTTGCGATCCAAATTGTTGTAATTTATATCGCTTTTGATTGCTTTTTCGTCGTTCAGTAAAAAAATAAAGTTTTTTTGAAGGAAGGACTTGCATCACAAAAAAATGCTCTTATAATTCGCAGCCCTAAACAGCGGAAACGTTGTTGATGCGACACTAGCTCAGTTGGTAGAGCGCAACCTTGCCAAGGTTGAGGTCACGAGTTCGAACCTCGTGTGTCGCTCC
>NZ_JAWOQO010000229.1:0-1102 GCF_033337345.1 Vibrio sp. YT-18
AACGATCGCCGCAAGCATTGCCCACCATCCCCACGCAAGTGGGAACCAATCTGGAGCGTTCGGCAAAATCAAAGGTTCAAGGTCTAGGCTTTGGTTGTTTGTTGTCATTATTATTACTGCTTTATTGAAAACTGCTTTGTAAGGCCTGTTAGCTTAATTGCTGAATCAAAGGCCAACCACTTGATAGTGTGTTAAATGGAATAGCCATCGAATGACACTGTTGTTTGATGGATTCTTGGTGTTGAGTAAAGTGTGTTTCGAGCGCTTTTCTTTGTCCTGTTGAGCCGAAGTTGAACCATTGGCTACGACGACCATCAGAGGCTTTTGCTTGGCCACGAAAGTCGGTTTCTCCTCTTTCCAATGGGTCGTAAAACTGAATGGCTCTCACGCTGTTGTGTTGTTAAAGGCGACGCAGTTGCGTTAGCTCTCTTTCTTCTACATGTGCAAAGTCACTGAGTAGAATCAGTTCACTGCCTTTTGGCGTGAGTGTGTGGAGTGTTTCTAACACTTGCGAATATGGCATTGTGCGAGTCTCATGATTTGGATCTTGAGTCAACTGCGCGTTATGGGTATCAACGATAGCATTGAGAATCCGTAGCCCCTGTTTTTGCAAAGAGGAAGGGCGAAATTCTAAGCATTGATGTCCATCATCAATCACCGCGCCAATACGATCCTTTTTGGCTAATGTGAGCCAAATAAGAACACTGGCGAAATGAGCGAGTTGTACGGACTTCAATACGTACTTTGAGCCAAAGTGAAGGCTTGAGCTGAGGTCGAGATACAAAATCACCGCTTGTTCTTTGTCTTCCGCAAACAATTTAGTGTGTGCTTTTCCGGTGCGCGCTGTGACTCGCCAGTCGATGCTGCGAATGTCATCTCCGGCTTGATACTGGCGCACTTCCATAAAGTCCATACCACGACCTTTTTGTCGGCTCGTATGGTTGCCGCTCATCTGCGACCAAATGCTTTGTGCCGGTGGCAACCAACGTACCGACTGCGTGCGATATTGAAGCAGTTCTTCCAGTGTTAATGTCACCCCATTCGCATGAGGTGGTAATGAATGTGTAGCGGACATATCACTCACCTGTTTATGCACTGCCAA
>NZ_JAWOQO010000230.1:0-1101 GCF_033337345.1 Vibrio sp. YT-18
AAAATAGCATTGATCAAATACCGATTGGGAAACGGTTTATTTTGAAGTGAATCTCAAGTTCTCCTTGTACCTGATGAAATAATGTTCAAGCGGACGGCGTTCCGCTATGCTTAACCTGCCAATTCCAATTTGCTGCTGGAAAACAATATGAATAATAACAACGATACAAAAGACAACGAAAACCTAAACTGCCCTATTTGCCAATGTGATGAATACTTAATCTCATCAAACGGTGAAAAATTCACGTGTGCTGCTTGTGGATTCCACACGAAAAATTTCTCATCCATTCAATGCCTTTACCAAGCGCCATATTTACAGTCGAAAATTAAACAAATTCATAACCTAAGTCATTCTCGTCATTAAACGGTTAAACAGAGCAGCCCATGAGCTGCTCTTTTAATTCATCCAAATGTTGAATGCGAATAACTCGGTCATCGTCGACTCGGTTAATGGCCTCACCATTAAATAGCTGAACCGTCTTAATTCCGGCATTCAACCCTGCTTCTACACCTTTGGGTGTATCATCGATATACAAACAATCGCTAGGTAAAAATCCCATGCTCATCGCGCTGTACATGATCAAATCAGGTTCAGGTTTCCAACTATTTGCTTCAAACGCAGAGAATACTTTTCCTTTGAATGCATCAAGCAGACCGGTTAACTCAAGTGCGTATTCAATTTTATCTTTGGGACCATTTGACGCGACGCAGTATTCAATATTGTGAGAGTCGAGGAATTGGATAAGCCTTTTAGCGCCATCCATTGGTTGTAAATGACGAACAAACAATTTTTGAACTTCTGCTCGGTATTGGGGTTCAAGAACATCAATTGGAACATTAATGTTCATCAACTCTTTGGTATCAAGAAGAATATCGGCCAGTTTTCCACCTTTAAAGTGAGAAACACATTCTTCCATCGTTAACTCTGCACCGTGTTGATTAAATACATTCACTAGTGCTTGGCAGCATAAACGCTCACTGTCGACCAACGTGCCATCACAATCAAAAATCACGCATTTAATATTGGTAATTGCCATAGCCTTCCCCTAGACGCATTTGTCGATGTCGCTGATCAAACTTATTTTTTAATACAAATGTATGG
>NZ_JAWOQO010000231.1:0-1101 GCF_033337345.1 Vibrio sp. YT-18
AGCAAAACCGAAGAATGTGGCGATAAGCACCAGTTTCATTCGTTGTGGCGCGACAGGAAACAGTGGAATGATCGCGTTATCAGTAAAGCGAGCGGTCACATTTTTGTAATCGCTAGTAGCGCTGGTTTCTTTTTCTCGATTTAGGAAAGCTTCGTAAAGATCTTTGTTTGACTCTACTTCTCGTTTCAATTGCTCATAGCGCGCCTTTTGCGAACCCAATGATTGGAAATCTGATTTTTTTCTGTTCAGTTCTTCGCGCAACATGTCTTCTTGAGCTTTCGCTGCAAGTAAGTCTTGTTGCTTACTAAAAGAGATTTCGCGAATCAATTGCTGAGTTCGCTCTTGAATAGAGGCGAGTTGCGCTTTCGCTTGGACCATTCGATCGTGTTTTGGTCCATAACGTTGCGCCAGTTCAGAAACGTTCTTCGCAGCTTGGGCTTCGGAAAGTTTTAAATCACGAATCTGAGCTTGATTGGCAAACTCGTCAATGGACAGCAGGCTATCAAGATTCTGAGAAGATTTTCTTTTTAGTAGTTGGATCAAGGTTTGCGCTTCGATACGCTTATTGACAGCGGTATTGAGTTTACGGTTAAGCTCTTCTAGTTCGTTGGCGTAGATGTCGTCGATGCCGTTGATATCAATCAGGCCTTCTTTGAGCAAAAACTCTTGCAAAGCATGCTCTGATTTTTTTAAGCGCTCTTCGAGTTTTTGAGAGTTATTAGTCAGCCATGTTGCTGCATTTTGAGTCACTACGAGCTTGGCTTCGAAGTTGGCATCAATATAAGCCTGACCAACCGCGTTCGCGACTCTTGTTGCTAACTTTGGATCGGCAGAACGAAAGCTAATTCGCACTAACTGTGTGTTACGAACAGGTTCAATTTCTAGCTTTCTTTTGAAGGCTTGAAGTGCTTGATAGTAAGACTCAGAGTATTGTGATGTCTCTTTTGGGCTAGGAGAGACATTCAATAAATCTTGTACTAACGGGACTGCTTTGATGTCGTCGATTTTTTGTTTTAGTCCACCGGAGCTCGTAAATTCAGGGTGTTGAGTTAAATTCAGTTCATTAATGACTTTGTCGGCAATGTGGTTGGATTTCAGAAT
>NZ_JAWOQO010000232.1:0-1100 GCF_033337345.1 Vibrio sp. YT-18
TCTCAAGCACAACCGCTTGATTTCGCTACCGCAGTAGAACTGCTTCCTGCTGGTGGCACCATCATTTTGAAAGATGGCGACTACCAAGGGATGGAAATCCCGCTGACGGCGAGTGGCAGTGTCGACAAGCTCAAGCACCTACGTGCGGAAGGAGACAATGTTCGCTTTGTTTCGGAACTTCGTCACGAGGCAAATTACTGGCATTACCAAGGTATTGAAGTTGCGGGTGCGCAGTTCATTGTTCATGGTAGCCACAACACCTTCGAAAAAATGGTGACACACGGCGCGCCAGATACTGGTTTCGTGATCACCTCTCCTGAAAACATTGGCCGCGCACTGTGGGCAAGTTACAACCAAGTGATTGAAAGCGAAAGCTACAACAACATGGATCCTTCGCAGATCAACGCAGACGGTTTTGCGGCCAAGATGCGTATCGGCGATGGCAACACTTTCATCCGTTGTTTGTCTCACCACAACATTGATGACGGTTGGGACTTGTTCAACAAAGTGGAAGATGGCGCAAACGGTGCGGTGAGCATGTTGGATTCCAGCTCGTTCAGCAACGGTCGCACACGCGATGTTGCCAACAAGGGTGGCACGATTGGTAACGGCTTCAAGCTAGGCGGCGAGGGGATTCCGGTTCCACATGTGGTGAAAAATAGCTTGTCTTTCAATAACAACATGGACGGATTCACGGACAACTTTAACCCTGGTGCACTGGTATTGAGCGACAACGTGTCGATTGATAACAAGCGCTTCAACTACTTGTTCCGTAAGAGCCCATATTCCGGCGAGATTGAGCAAGGCACGTTCACCAATAACCGTTCTTACCGATTCCACGTCAGCAGCAAATATGACGACGTGATCAACAGTGCGAAATCGACTGGCAATGCGTTGGTCGAAAATGGCACGACTTACACCAGTGATGGCAAAGCGGTCGACAGCAAAATGCTCGCGCCATTAAAGCAAGCGTCAGTGATTGATACCCAACAAGCCATTCCGGGTAAGCAAGAGGCGATGCAGCTTAAGCAACTTATTCACTAACGAGTAACCACGGGCTCTCAGGAGCCCTTTTTTTCGTCAAAACTCACCTTACAACG
>NZ_JAWOQO010000233.1:0-1097 GCF_033337345.1 Vibrio sp. YT-18
ATTATTCATCATCACTATCGGCGTATTAACCATCATGCAGGCATTTGGCTTGTCTCTGTCTGGTCTGCTGACGTTTGGTGGTGTGGGTGGCTTAATCGTAGGTCTTGCTGCAAAAGATTTGCTGTCGAACTTCTTCGGTGGTTTGATGATTTACTTCGATCGTCCATTCAAAGTAGGCGATTGGATTCGCTCTCCAGATCGTCAAATCGAGGGCACCGTAGAACGCATTGGTTGGCGCATGACCAGCATCCGCACGTTTGATAAACGCCCACTTTATGTGCCGAACTCCGTGTTTAGCAACATCGTGGTTGAAAACCCTTCCCGAATGCTAAACCGTCGAATCTACGAAGTGGTGGGCTTACGTTACGATGATGCCGACAAAGTGCCAGAAATCATCACCGCAGTGCGCGAAATGTTAAAGAATCACAAAGATATCGATACGCGCCAAACCTTGATTGTGAACTTTGATACCTTTGGCCCATCATCGTTGAACTTCTTTATCTACACTTTCACGAAAACCGTGAACTGGGTGAGATACCACGAAGTGAAACAAGACGTCTTATTGAAAGTCGTCGGCATCATTAAAGAGCACAACGCAGATATCGCGTTCCCAACTCAAACACTGAAGCTCGACCCGATTCAAATGGCGAAAAATCAAGAAGACAGCGGTTTTTAATTCGCTCTTAAACACACAAAGCCCACTCAACATTGAGTGGGCTTTGTTTTATTTCGGGCTTACAAAACCTCAAAAAACATCGGTGATTTGGTAAGAACCATACGCGCATTGAGCGGTTGAACTGGACGATTGATTTCCCCCATGACGTGTTCAAACTGCGCAATTTGCTCTGCCGAAATGCTTTGTGGATCTTTGAGCACAAGCCAACGCACGCCTTCGGAACATGGTGGCGTGGGCAACGAGCCGTTGAATCGGTAGTAGTCTTTGTCGCTAGGAATCAAAGCGTTTGCATCAAAAGGAGCGCGAATCGCTACGTTTTGATCTCTTTCCGGCACATTTTCTAGCAGATTCGCCAACGCCGGATTGGCTTTGCCTTGTTCAAAAAATACCGCCACTACTGCGAGATTGCCTTGCTCATCGG
>NZ_JAWOQO010000234.1:0-1096 GCF_033337345.1 Vibrio sp. YT-18
TCTGGATCTGCGGTTTCGTCTGCAATCACAAGAACTTCAGAAGGGCCAGCCGGCATGTCAATCGCAGCACCACGGAAGTCATTGCTTACTTGACGTTTTGCTTCCGTCACATAGGCGTTACCCGGGCCAAAAATTTTATCCACTTTGGAGACGCTTTTCGTACCGTAAGCCATAGCAGCGACCGCCTGTCCACCACCGACATTGTAAACTTCATCAATGCCGCACAACTTGGCAACGTACAAAATTTCATCTGCAATCGGTGGAGGAGAACAAAGCACCACTTTACGACAACCAGCGATTTTTGCAGGCACGCCCAACATCAATACTGTCGATGGCAATGGCGCGCTACCACCAGGAATATACAACCCTACTTTTTGAATGGGACGTGTCACTTGCTCACACATCACACCAGGTTGTGTCTCCACTTTAATTGGTTGTGGCTTTTGCGCTTTATGAAATTTAGCAATGTTGCTGTAAGCCTGCTCTAGTGCTTGTTTCATTTCCGCAGAAAGGCGCTCTGAAGCCGCATTAATTTCTTTGGATGGAACTCGGATTGATTCCGGTTTTACACGGTCAAACTTTTCTGTAAGTTCTAATAGCGCTGCGTCACCTTGAGTACGCACCTTTGCGATCACATCCGCAACTGCAGCGGTAATATTCGCGCCTTCCGCAATGGCAGGACGCTCTAAAATTGCATCTTGTTGCTCTTCACTCAGTGATTGCCATACAACAGTTCTCATTGCCGTTACTCCATCATTTTTTCAATTGGTAGCACTAGAATTGAGCTCGCACCCAGTTCTTTTAGCTGTTCCATGGTTTCCCAGAACAAGTTCTCTGTACTCACCAAATGAACGGCAACTTTCTGTTTGTCTGCTGATAGTGGTAAAACGGTTGGATCTTCTGCGCCCGGCAGTAATGCTTTAATTTGCTCCAACTTTCCAGCTGGTGCGTGCAGCATGATGTATTTTGATTCTTTTGCCTGTTGAACGCCTTGCATGCGAGTTAGCAATTTATTGATCAACTCTGCTTTGTCTGCGTCGAACTCACCAATGCGTTGGATAAGCGTCGCTTTGGATCTAAAGATGACTTCGGCTTC
>NZ_JAWOQO010000235.1:0-1095 GCF_033337345.1 Vibrio sp. YT-18
CTTAGCGCCAGAATTTCCGCGCGAGCTGCAAGCTCTTCATCACTACGTCCAAGGGCATGATAGCCTTTCGATAATAGCTGCCAGCCATTGCTATCTTCTGGGTTATCGTGTGTATAACGTTGAAGCGTACGCACAGCTTGATCATTTTGGTTTGCTTCAAGCAACGCGTTGGCGTAGTTAATGGTTAATACTTTGTTTTGAGGATTACGCTTTAGCGCGCTATTTAGCAACTCAACAGCTTTTTGTGGCTGTTTTTTCTCGATGTATAGATCGGTCATTGCATCTAAATAGAATGGGTTTCCCGGATCTTGCGCTAACAGTTTTTTCAAAATCGGTTCTGCTTGTGATAAGCGTTTGTTGTCCAGATGAACCAGCGCTCGGCCGTAATCAAATGACGGCATGATGTCCGCTGAAGCTTTCTTTTGAGTACGCTAAAACCAACCTAGTGCGGCTTGTCCGTCGATACCGGCATATCGCGCGACAATGCGTGCGCGCGCCAAATGGTAATCGATAGAGGGTGCAATGCGCATTGGAGGATAGGCTTGTGCACGTTGACGGCTATCTGCTACACGGTCTTCTGGTAAAGGGTGAGTCAGTAGCATTGGTGGCGGTTTGCTCGCGTAGCGGTATTCATCGGCTAAACGGCCAAAGAAACGCGGCATTGCTTGCACATCAAATCCTGCTTTCGCCAAGGTTGCGATGCCGAAGCGGTCGGCTTCTTTCTCGTTTGAGCGAGTGTAGTTGATTTGGCTTTGCATGTTGCCTGCTGTTGCGGCGGTAATCGCTGCCATGCCTGCTTCTGGTGAAGCAATCGAAAGTAATAATGCACCAGCAAGCGCAGCTAAAGTCGCTGGAGAGCGCCTTGCTTGGTCTTCCATACTGCGCGCTAGGTGGCGCTGTGTTACGTGTGCAATTTCGTGCGCGACAACGGATGCGAGTTCACTTTCGCTACGAGCATGAAGAAATAGCCCTGAGTGCAACGCAACGTAACCGCCAAAAAAGGCAAAGGCGTTGATATTACGATCACGAATCATGAAGAAGTGGACCGGCGTTTCTACCTCGTTCGCGTTGCCCACGCGTCGGTGTCCGATGGAA
>NZ_JAWOQO010000236.1:0-1095 GCF_033337345.1 Vibrio sp. YT-18
AAGCTGACCCTAACACGATTTATCAGCTCAATAGCGATTTACAAAAACTGCACGGTGAGGGTAACGACCTCATATCTTTTAGTGACCCCCATCGTTCACACCTCCCGATCACCGCTTGGCCGGACATGCTATCGGCCGACATTGCCTTTTGGCGCAAGCACCAACACTGGTTGTTGCAAAGTAATGACCCGGTCACTCCAACTAATGAAGACGACTTGAGCGTGAATTATAAAATTCCGCTCAATTACATCAATCAATACAATGGTGAACATTTACGCCTGTTCTACGGGTCTCGCCTCGTTTATGCGAGATTGTTCAGTGCCCTGCACTACATTTTGAATCACGTTAAATCGGTGATCGAAGATTGGAGCCACGATCGCTACCCCTATCAATTACCCATAGAACTGTACATACCAACGACAAGTGAGCCGCAATCGGCATTACGAAATACATATCACCATTTTAATAGTGCTAACTATCAATCACTTAAAAACTATTTCCAGCAGCACTATTCAAGTTGGATTGAAGAGCAATATCTAAATTGGATGTTCGAGCTCAACACACAACTTAATCACCAAACCGCCGCCACTTACATCATTGAATACGAGGACGAGCTTGGCATTCCGCGTGTGGACTTTATTTGCAAAAACGAAAACACTTTGCGGATGATTCGCCCCGCTCATTTTGTTGAAGACATGCGACAAATGGTGAGCTCGACCGATTATCTTGATCACCAAGTACAGCAAGTCGTGCTCAGAATCGAACGGCAATGCCGAGCGAAAGGATGGTAGATAAAGGCAGGAACAACGTTAGGGAAATTCGAACAACAAAAAGCCATCTTCTAAGCTTGATCATTAGAACGAGAAGTTTGAACGGCGAGAAGACTCAACGGATGGATAAACGCTATGCTATCGATAAAACAATTATCTTATGCCTTGGCTGTCTCAAAAACGCTGCATTTTCGTAAAGCAGCAGATTTGTGTCATGTTCGCCAATCAACGTTGAGCACAGGCGTCAGTGAACTGGAGCGTCAGCTAGGCATTAAGATTTTTGAACGGGACAATAAAAAAGTGCTCGTCACGCCACTTGGTCGTG
>NZ_JAWOQO010000237.1:0-1094 GCF_033337345.1 Vibrio sp. YT-18
AGAAGTTTGCAACGAACTTTGACCCAGAAACCAATATGTTAGAGATCCAAGGTGACTCTTTCTACTGGGAAAATGGCGAGTGGAAGCAAGTACCTTGTCACTCACGTATGCTTGAGTTCGAATTCCCGAACTGTGGCTCGCACAAAGTGTACTCAATGGCGCACGACGAAGTGCGTTCAATGAAAGAGTTCATCCCTGCGAAACGTATTGAGTTCTGGATGGGTTTTGGTGATCGTTACCTTAACTACTTCAACGTAATGCGCGACATCGGCCTACTAAGTCCAGATCCGCTAACGCTGCACGATGGCACAGTAGTACAGCCTCTTCATGTATTGAAAGCGCTACTACCAGATCCAACGTCTCTAGCGCCAGGTTACACAGGTTTAACGTGTATCGGTACTTGGGTTCAAGGTAAGAAAGACGGTAAAGAGCGTAGCGTATTCATCTACAACAACGCTGACCACGAAGTGGCATACGAAGATGTAGAGCATCAAGCGATTTCTTACACAACAGGTGTACCAGCGATCACAGCCGCACTTCAATTCTTCCGTGGCAAGTGGGCAGACAAAGGCGTGTTCAACATGGAGCAGCTAGACCCAGATCCGTTCCTAGAAACAATGCCAGAAATCGGTCTAGATTGGCATGTTCAGGAGTTGGAACCAGCTCAAGGGCTACCAGTCATCCACGAGCTTAAAAAATAAGCAGTTAAGCTCAGGCTAATCTTGAATTAACTAAATCTAAGCCGATGCAACTGCGTCGGCTTTGTTCGATTTTATAGTGGCTTCGTTCAGGCGAAAGTACTCAAGGTATTAACATGCAACACAATGAACTAAAAACTCCGTACTTCATGATTAATGAAGACAAGCTGATTGCGAACCTAGAGAAAGCAAAACAGCTAAAAGAAATCTCAGGTGTAAAGCTTGTACTTGCACTGAAGTGTTTCTCTACTTGGGGTGTGTTTGACATCATCAAGCCTTACTTAGACGGCACGACCAGCTCCGGTCCATTCGAAGTAAAACTTGGCTACGAAACGTTTGGTGGCGAAACGCACGCCTACAGTGTGGGTTACAGCGAAGATGACGTACGTGAAGTGG
>NZ_JAWOQO010000238.1:0-1094 GCF_033337345.1 Vibrio sp. YT-18
GGTCAAGCCGTGGCCGTAAAAGCGATGCCGTTGTCCATTACCTTTGACCACAGAGCTTGTACCGGCGGTGAAGCCGCGCGCTTTACCAAGGTGCTTGCAGAACATCTGCAAAGGCCAAGTGTGACCAAGTCATAACGACATCAGGCTTCCAAAATGGAAGCCTTTTTTTGCTTTACGCGTTAATTCAAACCAACCCACCGAACAGATACAATCATCACTAACGGTTTAATTTTCAAACACATGTCACTCTTTCATGCTTCAAAGCTATGACTACCTCTCATCGAATTCACGTTTACGTTAACTGAGCTATAGTTTTCTATATAAATGATAAATGTCACCCAGATGACGGAAGTAAAAAGGAAGCACAAAAATGGAACGTGAATGCATGGAGTTTGATGTGGTGATCGTCGGAGCTGGCCCTGCGGGGTTAAGTGCAGCATGTCGATTAGCACAGTTGAACCAAGATCGTGAAGGCGAAGCGCTGTCAATTTGTGTGGTAGAAAAAGGCTCTGAGGTCGGCGCACATATATTATCTGGCGCGGTGTTTGAAACTCGCGCCTTAGATGAGCTCTTCCCAAATTGGAAGGAAATGGGAGCACCCGTTTCTGCCCCCGTTCAACATGATGATTTTCTCTATCTAACGACGGAGCTTAATCATATACGTGTGCCCCACTTCCTCACGCCTAAACCCATGCATAATGACGAAAACAATCACGTTATTAGCCTTGCTAATCTTTGTCGCTGGCTTGCTACTCAAGCTGAGCAACTTGGCGTTGAAGTTTTTCCTGGTTTTGCCGCTGCGAGCATTAACTACGATGAATCAGGGGCCGTTACCGGTATCACCACCAGCGATATGGGACTGGATAAAAACGGACAAGAGAAAGCCAATTTCGAACCGGGCATTGAACTTAAAGCCAAATACACGCTGTTTGCTGAAGGGTGCCGTGGGCATTTAGGAAAAGAGCTCATTCGTCATTTCGATTTGGATGCAGGCAAACAACCTCAGCATTACGCATTAGGCTTGAAAGAGATTTGGGAGCTGCCGGCTGATGCGAAAGATTTTACAGGCAACGTCATCCACTCCGCCGGTTGGC
>NZ_JAWOQO010000023.1:0-15902 GCF_033337345.1 Vibrio sp. YT-18
ATTACTGCAAAGATAAAGTCAGTGTGTCGTTCAGGAAGAAATTCTAGTTGTGACTGCGTACCTTGCAACCAACCTTTGCCGGAAATACCGCCGGAGCCAATCGCAATTTTACTCTGAATAATGTGGTAACCCGCTCCTAGCGGATCAGACTCCGGGTTAAATAGAGTACGAACTCGCACTTTTTGATACTCTCGCATCAAGAAAAACCACAGAATTGGAATGAAACCACTTAATGCAATCGCAGCACCAGCAATTATTTTCCAGCTAATGCCGGCGAGGAAGATAACAAAAATACCGGAAGCGGCGATCAGGATCGAGGTACCTAAGTCAGGCTGCTTTGCAATGAGAATGGTTGGTAAGCAGACCATAATCAGTGCAACAATGAGTGTTTTTAGCGTTGGTGGAAGGGGCTGTCTACCGACATAGCGAGCCACCATTAATGGCACTGCGAGCTTCAATAGCTCTGACGGTTGAAAGCGCACAAAACCGAGGTTAAGCCAACGCTGCGCGCCTTTCGATGCTTCACCGAAAAACAGCACGCCGAAAAGCAGTATAACGCCACCAACGAACATCAAAGGTGCCAAGCTTTCGTAAGTTCGTGGAGAAAGCTGCGCAAGGACGAGCATCACAACGAGTGAAAGCACCATTCGCATGGCTTGGCGATCCATCATCAGTAAACTTTGGCCACTGGCGCTGTACATGATCACCAGGCCAAACCCCATCAGGGCCAGTATGCCAAGTAGGAGTGGTAAGTCGATATGGAAGCGTTCAAACAGGGCGCGATTTTTACCTGTAGAGGGATCCATCTTCATTACTGTTTTACCTCTTTCTTCGCATTGTTTTCAGGCTCAATTTCTTCTGGACCAAGAACGACTCGGTCAAAAATTTTCCTTACTACTGGGGCACCGTTACTAGAACCACCACCGGCATTTTCTAGTACTACAGTGACGACCACTTTAGGATCATCAAATGGTGCAAAGCCAGTAAATAACGCATGGTCACGTAAGTGCTCGGCGATCTCATCGGCGTTGTACTCTTCGTTTTCACCCAGACCGAAGACCTGTGCAGTACCTGATTTACCCGCTGTTTCATAATTCATTTTGTAGAATGAGCGGCGAGCTGTTCCGCGCGTGCCATGGTTTACCCGACGCATGCCTTCTTTCGCCATATCCCAGTACTTTTTAGGCACATTCTTGATTGGTGGGTAAGTCACGTATTCTGTCGTTTGCTGCTCTTCGAAGTCGTTACCATTTTCTATCGTCGCTTTGAGCAAGTGAGGTGCGATCACTTCTCCCTCGTTTACTAATACGGAGGTTGCTTTGGCGATTTGCATTGGTGTTGCTGTCCAATATCCTTGGCCGATACCCACAGGGATCGTATCACCTTTATACCATGGGGTTTTATGGCGAGACATTTTCCAGTCACGAGTCGGCATATTCGCCTTACTTTCTTCGTAGATATCAATGCCAGTGTAATCACCAAAACCGAACATCATCATCCAATTCGAAATACGGTCAATACCCATGTCATAAGCGATTTGATAGTAGAAGGTATCAACAGACTCTTCGATCGACTTAATGATATCGACGCGCCCGTGCCCCCAACGCAACCAGTCACGAAACGGGCGTGTGTTGGAGTTTGGTATGCGCCAATAACCAGGGTCATTTCGTGTGGTGTTAGGTGTGACGACACCTTCTTGCAGCGCGGCTACCGCCATAAATGGTTTGATGGTAGAGGCCGGAGGGTAAATGCCAAGTGTAGTGCGGTTGACCAAAGGACGGTTTTTATCGTTCAAAAGGACACGATAGTCTTTACCTGAGATTCCGTGCACGAACGAGTTAGGATCGTAGCTAGGACTTGAAACCATAGCCAGTACACCGTTGTCTCTAGGATCGATCACTACAGCACTGCCTCTGCGGCCATCCAATAATTGGTGTACGTACAGCTGCAAGTTGATATCAAGGTTTAAAACGATGTCTTTTCCGGGTACAGGTGGAACGTACTTTAACGTACGAATTACTCGGCCGCGGCTGTTTACCTCGACTTCTTGATATCCGGCTGTACCGTGTAAGAGGTCTTCGTAGTATTTTTCAATACCCAGCTTACCAATGTCGCGAGTGGCTTGATAGTTTGCGTCTTTTTCTTCTCGGATCAGGCGCTGCATGTCGCGATCATTGATTCGAGAAACGTAACCAATCACGTGGGTTAAGACTTCGCTGAAAGGGTAGTAGCGCTTTAAGGTCGCACTTATTTCCACACCCGGAAAGCGGTACTGATTGACGGAGAATACCGCTACTTGTTTTTCGTTCAGTTGGGTAAGCAGTGGGACCGATTTAAATCGACGAGTCCGTTTACGCTCGTGGTGGAAACGTTCAATCTGGTCTGGTGTAATTTCCAGAATAGTTTGTAATTCTTGGATGGTTGCATCAATGTCTTTAATTTTTTCTGGGGTCAGTTCTAAGTTAAAGACGGGACGGTTCTCTGCCAGTAAAACGCCATTTCGGTCATAAATTAGACCTCGGTTAGGCGCGATAGGCACCACTTTGATGCGGTTATCGTTCGAGCGGGTTTGATAGTCTTGAAACTGGTTCACCTGAATGTTGTACATGTTGGCAACCAGAGCTCCCATCAAGACAACAATGCCGATAAAAGCAACAATAGCGCGGCTGGCAAACAGACGCGCTTCGGCTTGATAATCTCGGATTTGACTGCGGCGTTTACGAATCATTAACGCTTGGCTCTAAAGTTAAACAACGATTATTCGCGATGATAAGGGTGGTTAGCGGTGATGCTCCACGCTCGGTACAAGCTTTCTGCCATTACGATACGCACTAGAGGGTGGGGTAGCGTTAAGGCAGACAATGACCAGCTTTGGTCTGCTGCAGCTTTGCATGCAGGAGCGAGTCCTTCGGGACCGCCGATTAATATTGATACATCACGGCCATCTAATTTCCAAGCTTCTAACTGCTCAGCGAGTTGAGGAGTGTCCCATTTTTTACCTGGGATATCTAACGTGACGATACGGTTGCCTTTTGGTACCGCAGCGAGCATCGCTTCCCCTTCTTTTTGCAGGATGCGAGCGATATCGGCATTTTTTCCGCGTTTGCCAGCAGAGATTTCAATCAACTCCAACGGCATATCATGCGGGAAACGGCGACGATATTCTTGAAAGCCTTCCTCAACCCATTTTGGCATTTTTGTACCAACAGCAATTAGTTGAATTTTCAAAAGATTAACCCCAGAGCTTTTCTAGCTGGTAGAGTTCGCGGTGCTCTTCTTGCATCACGTGAAGCATAGCGTCGCCCATATCAAGGACTACCCATTCACCTTCGTTTTCACCTTCCATTCCTAGTGGCTCAAGACCGGCTTTTTTCACCTCTGTTGCAACATGGTCTGCGATGGATGAAACGTGGCGTTTGGATGTACCAGTACAGATGATCATGTAATCTGTCACGCTTGATTTATCTTCCACATTTAGGACGATAATGTCTTCCGCTTTCATGTCGTCGGCTTTATCAGCTAAAAAGTCTTTCAGTTCTTCGCGAAGCACTCGGTTTTCCTCGGTTTGTCTCTTATCTCTACAGTGTTTTACATTCTTGCTTGCAAAACAGGTCGCGCACTATATCACGCTTTGATTTTTAAATTGCCAGCTTAATATCAGGAGAGCAGGTTTCTAAGCTCAACTGATGAATAGTTGGCCATACAGACTCGTCATACTGAGTTTTGGCTTTTATCTCGGCTTGAGCCAACAAGGAGAGCAATGCACAAATACGACTCGCTGATAAGCGGGTCAGTGCTGCGTTATAGAGTGGACGCTTGTTTTGCCAAACTCGATATTTCTCAAATACCTGGTTCATTCCCATTTGACTTAAGTCTTGATGCATATTTAAAAGTTGGCTCAACTCTTTTTGTACACTTCGAATCAAGATCACGGTCTCAACCCCTTCCGCCTCAAGTTGGCGAAGAATACGTTGTGCACGGTTTGCTTTACCTGCCAGTAAGGCGTCGATCCAGTTAAAGGTAGTGAAGTGATTATGGCGACTTAGGGCTTCCTCTAAACGTATGATGGTCAGCTCACCATCCGGATAGAGTAGGGCCAATTTCTCTAAGCTTTGTGTCAATGCAAATAGGTTACCTTCATGCCATTGAGCCAACATTTGCAGTGATTGCTGATCGGGTTTTAGTCCCAACGTGCGGCAACGTGTCTGAATGAACATAGGTAGGCGTTGAAGGTCTGGCGACAAGCAGCTTACCCAATCGCCTTTTGAGCTTAATGTTTTGAACCATTTCGCATTTTCTTGGGCTTTGGTCAGTTTGTTACCAACAATGACGAGCATGATGTCATCATGAAGCATATCACACAGTGTTTGCAGCTCTTTGCTGACGGCGGTTGTCACGCCACTTTCAGGAATTTCAAGCTCAATCAATTGACGGTTTGAAAACAGGCTCATCGCTTGGAAACAGTCGTAAACTTGGTTCCAGTCGATGCTAGCATCCACCGCAAAACGGTGTTTTTCCTCAAAACCTTGCTGAAACGCTGCCTTTTGGATGGCTCGGCGGCTTTCTTGAATCAGTAACGGCTCATTACCAAAGATTAAGTAAACCTGTTTAACTTGTTTAGTTAAATGATCCGTTAGCTTATCGGCATAAATTCGCATAGTGACTAAGAGTTTTTGTTCGCTGGCTCAGAGATTTGTCCTGCTTCATATTCGGCACGAATACGGCCCAACTGGCGCATCATCTGTTTTGCAGCTTGCAAGCGCATCTCGTCTTCAATTACGTCACGCTCAACAGATTTTGCAAGTGCGGTCAACGGGTTGTCTAGGTAGTTGCGGTTTACTGTTGTCGTAAAGTTTTTAGAACCATAGCCAGGAATTGTCACACGGTATTTTACTACGTATGTCAGCTCTTTTTCTGCTGCACGGCTATTTTGATAAAGCGATAGTGTACGCTCATCGATTGTCGCTTCCGTCAAATGAAGGTTGGGTACCGTCGATGATGGTTGAACAAGTTCAACTTTGTTCAGTTCGAGTTGAGAGCGAACATAGCGAGTTAATTCACTGTATTCATCGTAGCTGGAGAAAGACATAGTGTGCAGCTCTTCCGGTACGGAATACTCGCCGCGAAGGTGAAAACCACAGGCAGAAAGAAGCCCCGCTAATACCAATACCACTGGTAGTTTAATCAAAGAGAAAAAGCGCATTGATTGTATTCATCCTAAATTGAAGGGGTTATTTACCTTAAACCACTCATGTGAATGGTTTGAGGTAAATAAACAGGGTAGAAAACTACCCTGTTTAATGACTCTTGGTTAACAAATAAGTTCGCTAAACAGAGACAAATTGCAAGCTGTGATTAGTTTGCAACGATGTTCAGCAGTTTACCTGGAACGTAAATGACTTTACGAATAGTCAGGCCATCAGTGAACTTAACCACGTTTTCGTCGTTTAGACCAAGCTGTTCGATATCGTCTTTAGAGATATCCGCTGGGACTGTTAGCTTCGCACGTAGCTTACCGTTAACTTGAACAACGATAGTTTTTTCGTCTTCAACTAGCGCTTTTTCGTCAAACGTCGGCCATGCCGCGTTATCAATGTCTGTTTCACCTAGTGCTGCCCATAGCTCGTATGAGATATGCGGAGTGATAGGGTAAAGCATGACAACAATAGCTTTCAGTGCCTCGTCAAGGATTGCACGATCTTGCGCAGATTCTTGAGGCGCTTTCGCTAGTTTGTTCATCAGCTCCATGATCGCTGCGATCGCGGTGTTGAATGTTTGACGACGAGCGATATCGTCCGTCACTTTCGCGATAGTCTTGTGAACGTCACGGCGAAGTGCTTTTTGATCACCAGAAAGCGCTGCGGTATCTACTGCTTCTGCTGCGCCTTTCGCTGTGTGCTCTTTCACTAGTTTCCAAACACGTTTTAGGAAGCGGTTCGCACCTTCTACGCCAGACTCTTGCCATTCAAGTGTCATGTCCGCTGGAGACGCGAACATCATGAATAGACGTACTGTGTCAGCGCCGTACTTGTCTACCATTTCTTGAGGGTCGATACCGTTGTTCTTAGACTTAGACATCTTGATCATGCCTGAGTGCGTTACATCACGACCTTCAGTGTCTTTAGCAGAAGTAATGCGGCCTTTACCATCACGTTCAACGGCTACGTCTGTTGGAGCTACCCACTCTTTGCCGCCTTTCTCGTTCTCGAAGTAGAACGCATCAGCCAGTACCATGCCTTGACACAGTAGTTGCTTGAACGGTTCGTCAGAAGTTACGTAACCCGCATCGCGCAGTAGTTTGTGGAAGAAGCGTGAGTACAGTAGGTGCATACAAGCGTGCTCGATACCACCGATGTACTGATCTACTGGTAGCCAGTAGTTTGCTTTTTCTGGGTCTAGGATGTCGTCCGCTTGTGGTGAACAGTAACGCGCGTAGTACCAAGAAGATTCCATGAACGTATCGAACGTATCTGTCTCACGTAGAGCAGGTTCGCCGTTAAAGGTTGTCTTCGCCCACTCTTTGTCTGCTTTGATTGGGCTGGTTACGCCGTCCATTACCACGTCTTCTGGAAGAATCACTGGTAGTTGGTCAGCAGGTACTGGGTGAACTTCACCGTCTTCAGTCGTTACCATTGGGATTGGTGCGCCCCAGTAACGTTGACGAGATACACCCCAGTCGCGTAGACGGAAGTTTACAGTCTTAGTGCCTTTGCCTTCTGCTTCTAGCTTCGCTGCAATTGCATCGAACGCCGCTTGGAATTCTAGGCCGTCGAATTCACCAGAATCGAACAGTACGCCTTTCTCTGTGTATGCCGCTTCAGAAATATCTAGCTCGCTGCCATCAGCAGGCTTGATAACAGGCACGATGTCTAGACCGTACTTCGTTGCGAACTCGTAGTCACGTTGGTCGTGTGCAGGTACTGCCATTACCGCGCCTGTACCGTAGTCCATCAGTACAAAGTTTGCTACGTATACTGGTACTTCGCGGCCGTTCAATGGATGAATCGCAGTAAGGCCAGTTGCCATACCTTTCTTCTCCATTGTCGCTAGCTCAGCTTCTGCAACCTTGTTGTTCTTACATTCGTCGATAAACGCTGCAAGCTCTGGATTGTTCTCTGCTGCAAGAGCTGCAAGAGGGTGGCCGGCTGCGATACCCACGTAAGTCACACCCATTAGCGTATCTGGACGTGTTGTGTAAACTTCTAGGTCTTGTTGACCCTTAACTTCAAACTTCAGTTCAACACCTTCAGAACGACCAATCCAGTTGCGCTGCATGGTCTTCACCATTTCAGGCCAACCTTCAAGCTTGTCTAAGTCGTCTAGTAGCTCTTGAGCGTACTCAGTGATTTTGATGAACCATTGAGGGATTTCTTTTTGCTCTACAGGCGTATCACAACGCCAGCAACAACCGTCTTCAACCTGCTCGTTTGCAAGAACAGTTTGGTCGTTAGGACACCAGTTAACAGAAGAAGTCTTTTTGTAAACTAAACCTTTCTCGTAAAGTTTAGTGAAGAACTCTTGTTCCCAGCGGTAGTACTCCGGTGTACATGTTGCGAATTCACGGTTCCAATCGTAACCAAAGCCTAGAAGCTTAAGTTGGTTCTTCATGTATTCGATGTTTTCGTAAGTCCAAGGTGCTGGCGCAGTTTTGTTTTTTACTGCTGCGTTTTCTGCAGGTAGACCGAATGCGTCCCAACCGATAGGTTGCATCACGTTTTTGCCTTGTAGGCGTTGGAAACGAGATACTACATCACCGATAGTGTAGTTGCGCACGTGACCCATGTGCAGTCGACCACTTGGGTATGGGAACATGGACAGACAGTAGAATTTTTCTTTATTTGGGTCTTCACTTACAACAAAGGTTTTGTTGTCATCCCAGTGCTTTTGAACTTTTTGTTCAATATCTTGTGGGTTGTATTGTTCTTGCATCGATGGTATCCGTTATCTTGGAATTTGTGAGTTCGGTTAGAACAGACTTAAATAGATCGTCATAGAATACCTAAAGCTAGGGATCACAACAATAGCCAATCTGTACCCATGCGCCCTTAAGTGACGCAGGTAGGAGAAAGATGGAGGTCAGTTATGCCTAAACGTAAAACAGGTTATGAGGAAATGCTCGAGGATGTGATTGAAACCTTGAAGCACAGTCCGGAAGAAGTTAACAAAGCGATTGAGACGTCGGGCAAAGTGGTGGATGCTGCTAATGACTTGACCAAAGATGAATTGGCTTTAATCAAAGCGTACCTTAAAGCAGACTTAAAAGAGTTTTCAGAGAGTTACGAGGATAGCAAAAGCGGCCCGTTTTACTTAACGATTGCGGACTCGATATGGCAAGGGCTGTTAGAGATTACTGACCGAACTAAAGTTGAGTGGGTTGAGTTGTTCGATGACTTAGAGCATCAAGGGCTATATGAAGCAGGAGAGGTGATAGGCTTAGGCACTTTAGTCTGTGATGAGTGTGGTCACAAGACAACGTATAACCACCCAACTGTAATCATTCCGTGTATTAAATGTGGTCACAAAGGCTTTACTCGTCAGTCATTAAAGCCATAAATGGCGCGTAACGACAGTATAATGCTATGAATAAAAAAGAGGCTTAGTCGCCTCTTTTTTGTCTTTTCTACTTTCAAGCTGTTATCAGCTCTGTTTTCTTCTTAAGCCGAGCGCCAGCGCTAAACTTAACCCTACCCAAATATACAATGGCCAAGTACCAACGATTCGATATGGCGTTTTCCCATCGGTTGGGGTGAGCTCTGCGCGCAGTACTGCAGTTTCAAACTGCGGTACTTGCTCAACGATTTTACCTTGGTGATCGGTTACCGCTGTTAATCCGTTGTTAGTCGAGCGGATGAGCGGTTTACCTAACTCTAAGGCACGCATACGGGCGATCTCCATATGTTGAAGAGGGCCGATAGAGTGACCAAACCATGCATCGTTTGAAAGCGTTAGAATGAAGTCTGTTTCGTCAGTCACATTTTGACGCACTTGCTCATTAAAGATGATCTCATAGCAAAGCGCTGGTGCCATGTGCATGCCATTCGCAACGATGTTTGGCTGCACAAAAGCCCCACGGCTAAACGACGACATCGGTAGGTTAAAGAATGGCGCTAATGGGCGCAAAATATCTTCAAATGGTACAAACTCACCAAACGGTAGTAGGTGATGCTTATGGTAACGTTCGCTTAAATCGAAGCTGTAGTCACCGTATGGTGTGATGCCGAGGGACAGAATACTGTTGTAGAACTGTCGATCTTCAGCTTGGTTGACGACACCGGTGATGATTGCGCTGTTATTCATTTTTGCAGCGCTGTCGATATTGCTCAAAAATGAAGGCACTTCAATTTCAAAAGCGGGAATTGCTGCTTCTGGCCAAACGATAATGTCAGCATCCCAGTTTTCACGAGTTAAGTCAGCATACTTCATGATGGTTGGCCAGCGTTGACTTGGTAGCCACTTTAGGTTTTGGTCTACGTTACCTTGAATTAGTGCGAGCTTAGTCGTGTCTTCTGGTCGGGGTGTTACCCAATCGTAGTTGCGAATCCCAAAGCCAGTACTGAGTAGCACCGCAGGGATAATCACCATCAGCCACTGCTTATGAATCCATGCATAGGCTAACGCCCCTGCGCTGATAAGGATAAATAGAGTAAGCAGTTCTACGCCGCCAATTGGTGCAAAGCTTGCGAGTGGAGCATCTATCTGGCTATAGCCTAGCCATAACCAAGGGAAGCCAGTCATCACCCAACCACGTAACCAATCACTGATCAGCCATAAAGCAGGTGCAGCGAGAAGTGCTTTTGTGAGCGTAAATTGAGGAAACAGCTTGTTGTTGAGCCAAGCAAATAAGCCTGAATAAACAGCCAAGTAGGCAACAAGTAAGCCCATTAAAAATAAATTGGCAATGAGCGGCATACCGCCAAAACCGGAGATACTGACGTAAACCCAGCTAACGCCAGTTGCAAATTGACCTAACCCCCAAGCATAACCAATCCATAGTGCGCGTTTCGGAGTTTGGTTAGCAAGAAGAATCAGTAGAATTGCTGGGCTAAGAATGGCAATAGGCCACAGCTGGTAAGGAGCGAAAGCGAGTGTAGTAGAGGCGCCAACAAAAGCGGCCACTAAGGGCCGCTTAAGGCGATGAAAGAGTTCATTCATCATTGTAATTTTCTGAGATTCCCAATGGGTATCGCGTTACTCTTGAGTGGCTTCAACCAGGGTTTCTTCGTCTGGGATCGTCACTTGGAGTTGAATGACACGACGGTTATCGGCAGCGGTGACTTTGAAGTTGTAGCCTTCAATTTCAACCAGTTCACCACGAGAAGGTAAGTGACCAAAGGCAGTCATGACCATACCACCAACGGTATCAACTTCCTCATCGCTGAAGTTGGTTCCGAATGTCTCATTAAACTCTTCGATGGTTGTCAGCGCTCTGACAGCAAACGTATGCTTGCTCAGCTTACGAATGTCCGTCTCTTCACTTTCATCGAATTCATCTTCAATATCCCCGACGATTTCCTCAAGGATATCTTCAATGGTCACAAGACCAGAAACACCACCGAATTCATCGACAACAATGGCCATATGATAACGTTCTTCACGGAATTCTTTCAGCAGTCGATCAACGCGTTTACTTTCCGGTACTACAACCGCTGGTCGAATGACTTCTTCGATATCAAATGGATTGCTGCCTGAGCCTAAGTATTTAAGTAAGTCCTTCGCTAGAAGTATGCCTTCCACATGGTCTTTATCTTCGCTGATCACAGGGTAGCGAGAGTGTTGAGCATCGGTAATCAAAGCAACCAAGGTATCAAGGTCGTGAGTACGCTCAACTGTAACCATTTGCGAACGCGGGATCATAATGTCACGCACACGCATTTCGGAGATTTCCATAACACCTTCAAGCATATCGCGAGTGTCATGGTCAATCAGGTCGTTAACTTCAGAGTCGCGGATAACATCCACAAGCTCTTGGCGATCTTTTGGTTCGCCCTGAAATAGTTGACCTAGACGTTCAAAGAAGGACTTTCTACTCGGACCTTCTGCCTTTTCTTTCTTATCTTCGTTAGAAGAGGGAGAATTATCTTCGTTCATTGTTTCTCAATTAAGTAACGCTATCAGAAGTGTGATAGCACACATAGAGAGGCGAACACGAGAGTCATTTAGGTGGTTCGCCTTTCCCTGTCGAGTGGCCAATAGCTACTCTTTTTCAGCAATGTAAGGATCTTCATAACCCATACCTTGCATGATTTCGGTTTCGAGGGACTCCATCTCTTCGGCTTCGTCATCCTCTATATGATCATAACCTAGCAGATGCAAGCTGCCATGTACAACCATATGCGCCCAATGTGCTAGCAGAGGCTTGCTCTGTTCAACCGCCTCTTTTTCAACAACTTGGCGGCAAATAATCAAATCACCAAGTAAATCTATTTCCATACCAGGAGGTGCTTCAAATGGAAACGACAACACATTAGTTGGTTTATCTTTGCCGCGATACTCATGGTTGAGCGTATGACTTTCTTGTTCATCAACAATACGAATGGTGACTTCGGCTTGTGGCTGGAAGAGAGGTATTGTCTTATCTAGCCACAATTGGAAATCTTGCTGCGAAGGCAGACCTTCTTCATTTTCGACTGCCAGTTGCAGATCAAGTTCAATCGCCATGGTTATTCCTTAGTTGAAGCAACTTGTGCATTCAGTTCGGCTTTTGCTGCTTCTAGTAACTTCGCATCGCGTTCTTCACGACGGCGTTTCTCGAACTCTTTACGCTCTTTCTGGTCTTGTGCTTCCCACTTCTCGTACGCGTTAACGATACGAGCAACCACAGGGTGACGTACAACGTCGTCGGCCAAGAAGAAGTTAAAGCTGATGTCGTCAACTTCGCTTAGTACTTCAATAGCATGACGAAGACCCGATTTCGCACCACGAGGTAAGTCAATCTGCGTGACATCACCAGTGATAACCGCGCGAGAGTTAAAACCAATACGCGTTAGGAACATCTTCATCTGCTCAACAGTGGTGTTCTGACTCTCATCAAGAATGATGAAGGCGTCGTTTAGAGTACGACCACGCATGTAAGCAAGAGGGGCGACCTCAATCACGTTACGTTCAATCAGCTTCTCTACGCGCTCAAAGCCCAGCATTTCAAATAGGGCGTCGTATAGCGGACGTAGGTATGGGTCGACTTTCTGGCTTAAATCACCAGGTAGGAAGCCCAATTTCTCACCAGCTTCAACCGCTGGACGAGTAAGTAGAATACGGCGGATCTCTTGGCGCTCTAGTGCGTCAACAGCTGCTGCTACAGCAAGGTAGGTTTTACCTGTACCAGCCGGGCCAATACCAAAAGAAATATCATGCGTGACCATGTTAACCAAGTACTGCGCTTGGTTTGGCGTACGTGGTTTGATCACACCTTTCTTGGTTTTGACGAAGACTTCTTTACCATGCTCGATGTTAGACTCAGTATTCTGCTCAAGAACACCAGACTCTTTGATCGCTAGATGGATTTGCTCAGGCTCAATATCTGGGATCTCACCTCGTACAGGTGCGGTATCAACATATAGAGTTTTCAGGATATCCAGCGCAGCTGATGCGGTATGAGGTTTACCGACAATCGTAAAGTGATCACTACGGTGGTTAATTTCAACGCCTAGACGACGTTCTAAATGCTTGATGTTGTCATCGAATGGACCGCACAGGCTAGCTAGTCGGCGGTTGTCTGAAGGTTCTAGGTTAATTTCTAGAGTTACGATTTTATTGCTCAATGTTGCCTCTCATTTTTTGCCACTTAGTGAGAGCCTGATAACGACCAGGCTCTCTATGGCTATTTATACGAGCTTACGGCGTAAAAGTAGCTACACCCAGCTCATCTTCGCGACGTGTTTTCGCCATCATCTGCGTTGGGGAAATCACACTACGAAGATCCATGTCTTTTTCAGTACGTACTAGCTCACCACGCAGTGAGTTTGCAAATACGTCTACGATCTTCACATCAACGAACTGACCAATTAGGTCTGCACTACCTTCAAAGTTTACTACACGGTTGTTTTCTGTACGAGCGCGTAGTTCCATTAGGTTTTTCTTCGAAGGACCTTCAACTAGAACACGTTGTTCTGTGCCAAGCATTAAGCGAGAGTAACGCATCGCTTGAGCATTGATAGTTTGCTGTAGTTCGTAAAGGCGCTCTTTCTTCACTTGTTCTGACACATCACAAGGGTAATCCGCTGCTGGCGTACCTGGACGTGGAGAGAAAATAAAGCTGAAGCTCATGTCAAAGTCTACATCTTTGATTAGCTTCATGGTGTCTTGGAAGTCTTTGTCTGTCTCACCAGGGAAACCAACAATAAAGTCTGAACTGATTTGGATATCAGGACGAGCTTTACGCAGTTTACGGATGATCGATTTGTATTCGATAGCGGTGTGAGGGCGTTTCATCATCGTTAGGATACGGTCACTACCACTTTGCACAGGTAAGTGCAGGAAGCTCACAAGTTCTGGCGTATCTTCGTATACTGCGATGATGTCGTCTGTGAATTCTAACGGGTGGCTCGTCGTGAAACGAATACGGTCGATACCATCGATAGACGCAACCAAACGAAGCAGTTCTGCAAATGAACAGATCTCACCATCGTGCATAGGACCACGGTACGCGTTTACGTTTTGACCCAGAAGGTTTACTTCACGTACGCCTTGTTCAGCAAGTTGGGCGATTTCGAACAGTACGTCATCCATTGGACGGCTTACTTCTTCACCACGAGTGTACGGTACGACACAGTAAGTACAGTACTTAGAGCAGCCTTCCATAATAGAAACGAATGCTGTCGCACCTTCAGCGCGAGGTTCAGGTAGGCGGTCGAATTTTTCGATCTCTGGGAACGAAATGTCCATAACTGGTGCATCATCGGACTGAGATTGTTTGATCATCTCAGGTAGGCGGTGCAAAGTTTGTGGGCCAAAAATAACGTCAACGTATGGTGCACGTTCACGAATATGGTCACCTTCTTGCGTTGCTACACAACCACCTACACCGATAACTACGCCAGGTTTTTTATCTTTTAGTGTTTTCCAGCGGCCTAGCTGGTGGAAAACTTTCTCTTGCGCTTTTTCACGGATCGAACAGGTGTTAAGTAGAAGTACGTCTGCTTCCTCTGGCTCTTCCGTCAGCTCGTAGCCGTTTGCAGCATTAAGCAGGTCGGCCATTTTTGATGAATCGTATTCGTTCATCTGGCAGCCCCAGGTTTTAATTAGCAGTTTCTTACTCATCTCACTTTCGCTCGTTCAGTTGTACTTAAATCGGAGAGCTATTGCTCAAATTATAGCCGCCATCACGGCGGTAAGCGGCGTATTGTACTGCTTTAAAAAGCACCTGACTAGTGATCTAGCTAATTCTCTGCAAAGCCTGATGAAATCTAGTTTTTCGCCCTATGCAGAACAAGGTTTTTTGTTAAACAATTTTGTAAAAATAGCCATGGAAAGTACAATAAAAAACGCCAATTAATCAGCACGATGAAGAGTGAAAAATGAACAAGTATGACATCGCCGTGATCGGTGGCGGTATGGTCGGGGCAGCCGTCGCTGTTGGATTTGCCAAGCAGGGCAGAAGCGTTGTCTTGGTCGAAGGTACAAAACCTAAAGTTTTTGATGCCGCTCAGGCGATGGATATTCGTGTATCTGCAATCTCGCACCAGTCGGTGGAGTTACTTGATTCACTCGGAGCATGGTCAGAGATCAAGAGCATGCGAGTTTGTCCTTATCGGCGCTTAGAAACTTGGGAGAACCCTGAGTGCCGTACTCGTTTTCACTCTGATGAATTGTCATTGGATCAGCTAGGTTACATCGTTGAAAACCGTCTAATCCAATTAGGTCTTTGGCGAGTCTTCTCTCAGTATGAAAATCTAACCGTGATGTGTCCTGAGCGATTAAAAGCCATTGAGTTTGCAGATGTAAATCTTGTGACACTAGAAAGTGGGGCGCAGTTTGAAGCTAACTGGGTGATTGGTGCTGATGGTGCAAACTCTAAAGTTCGTCAATTGGCTGGAATTGGTGTAACTGCGTGGGATTACCGACAACATTGCATGTTGATTAACGTGAAAACAGAATTGCCTCAGCAAGATATTACTTGGCAACAATTTACACCTTCAGGCCCACGTTCATTTTTACCTCTGTGCTCTTTGAGTAACGACGATGGTCAAGTAGTAGGCCAAGGTTCTTTGGTTTGGTATGACTCGCCTATACGTATTAAACAACTGTGTGCGATGGGTAAACCTCAACTAAGGGAAGAAATCTTACGTCATTTCCCTGCTGAATTAGGCGATATTGAAGTATTACAGTTTGGCTCATTCCCACTCACTCGTCGTCATGCGCAAAGCTACTCAAGCAAAAATTGCGTGTTAGTGGGTGACTCTGCTCATACGATCAACCCGCTTGCAGGGCAAGGGGTAAACTTAGGCTTCAAAGATGTAGACGTTCTCCTTTCGGTAACAGAACACCAAGAAAAGCTGGAAGATACCTTACTCGCGAAATACGAACGCGCACGTCGACCTGACAACTTACTCATGCAGACGGGCATGGACTTTTTCTATAAAGGTTTTAGCAACGATCTAGGGCCATTGAAGTTCGTACGTAATGCTGCATTGAAGCTTGCTGAAAACTCAGGGCCAATTAAGGCTCAAGTACTGAAATACGCGTTAGGTATGTAGTAAGCTACTCAAATCACAGATAGAAAAAAAGCGAGCCATGAGCTCGCTTTTTTAATTCGGCAAATCTAATGATTTCCCGAGTCCAGAACCAAAAAAAGAAAAAACCCAGCAAAGTCATGCTGGGTTTTCCGATAATGGTGCGGAAGGAGAGACTTGAACTCTCACACCTTGCGGCGCCAGAACCTAAATCTGGTGCGTCTACCAATTCCG
>NZ_JAWOQO010000023.1:16002-66418 GCF_033337345.1 Vibrio sp. YT-18
GAGACTTGAACTCTCACACCTTGCGGCGCCAGAACCTAAATCTGGTGCGTCTACCAATTCCGCCACTTCCGCAACTTATTCTGTAGTTATCAAGGTAATTGGTAAAAACCTAAATAACGTTGTTTATGGTGGCTACGACGGGATTCGAACCTGTGACCCCATCATTATGAGTGATGTGCTCTAACCAGCTGAGCTACGTAGCCAAAACCATATTTTTTGTTCTCAACGCTTTGTTGCCTTGTCGTTGGGAACGGCGCGCATTATGCGAAGTTGAGTGAGATCCGTCAACAGTTTTTTTTAATAAATTTCGGAAAAAACCTCGTTCGCTTCCTTTTTAAACAAAGAGGCGTGTTTATGATCTAAAACTGGAAATAAATTAGCTTGCAGTTGCGTAATTTATTTTTGTTCATTTACTTAAGGTATTAAAAAAGCCAGCTTAACAGCTGGCTTTTAGTGTAAATGAAGTGTTTAGAATTCATTCATTTAATTAAACATTGAAGCGGAAGTGTACAACATCGCCATCTTTTACGATGTAGTCTTTACCTTCTAGACGCCATTTACCTGCGTCTTTTGCGCCATTTTCACCATTGAATTGGATGAAATCGTCGTAACCAACTACTTCTGCACGAATAAAGCCTTTCTCGAAGTCAGTGTGGATCTTACCTGCCGCCTGAGGCGCAGTTGCACCAACAGGGATTGTCCAAGCACGTACTTCTTTAACACCTGCTGTGAAGTAGGTGTGTAGAGTCAGTAGTTCGTAACCAGAGCGAATTACACGGTTCAGGCCCGGCTCTTCGATCCCCATATCTGCTAGGAATTCTTCGCGATCTTCATCTTCTAGTTCAGATAGTTCAGATTCGATAGCTGCACATACAGGTACAACGACATTGTTTTCTTTTTCTGCGAACTCACGAACCGCATCTAGATATGGGTTATTTTCGAAGCCATCTTCGTTTACGTTTGCAATGTACATAGTTGGCTTCAGTGTTAGGAAGTTTAGGTAGCCGATTGCTGCTAACTCTTCTTTAGATAGTTCAACTGTGCGTGCCATGCCGCCTTCAGTTAGTACTGGTAACAGTTTTTCTAGTACGGTTAGTTCAAATTTTGCGTCTTTATCGCCGCCTTTTGCCTTCTTCGCGTTACGTTGAATCGCTCGCTCACAAGAATCAAGGTCAGCCATTGCAAGTTCAAGGTTGATCACTTCGATATCTTCGATAGGTGAAACTTTACCTGAAACGTGAACAATGTTTTCGTTTTCAAAACAGCGTACAACGTGGCCAATCGCGTCTGTTTCACGGATGTTAGCTAGGAATTTGTTACCTAAACCTTCACCACGTGATGCACCAGCAACAAGACCAGCGATGTCCACGAACTCCATCGTCGTTGGAAGAACTCTCTGTGGGTTAACGATCTTAGCTAGTGCGTCTAGACGTAGATCTGGCACAGGAACCACACCAGTGTTTGGTTCAATGGTACAGAACGGGAAGTTTGCTGCTTCGATACCCGCTTTAGTTAGTGCGTTGAACAGAGTTGATTTACCTACGTTAGGTAGACCAACGATGCCACATTTAAAACCCATGATAGTAACCTTATTCAGCTTTGAACGTGTGGAGGCGATTTTGTGCTTTAGATAGGCCATCCTTAATCAGGATATCTAGACAACGAACAGCCTCATCAGCTGCTGCATCTAAAAGCTCTTGCTCTTTAGCTGGCGCTTTACCTAATACAAAACCCGCCACTTTATCTTTGTGTCCCGGATGACCAATGCCAATACGAAGACGATAAAAATCTTTGTTATTGCCCAGTTTGCTAATGGTGTCACGCAGACCGTTGTGTCCACCGTGACCCCCACCTTTTTTAAACTTAGCGACACCTGGCGGTAAGTCTAGCTCGTCATGAGCAACCATGATCTCTTCAGGTTTAATTTGATAAAATTTCGCAAGCGCTGCGATCGATTTACCTGATAGATTCATGAAGGTGGTTGGGATAAGCAAACGGAGATCCTGGCCATTGACCATAATGCGTCCTGTTAGACCAAAAAACTTTGGTTCGTTCTTCAGTGTAACGTTGTGAACGCGTGCTAATTCTTCTACAACCCAAGCGCCCGCATTGTGACGAGTTCTGGCGTATTCTGGTCCTGGATTAGCAAGACCAACAAGAAGTTTGATTTGTTGACTCAAGGTTAGGATCTCTCTGGAATCTCAAAAAGCGCAGTATGATAGCACAGAAAACTCGCGGTGGGCGACCAAGGGATTTTCTAGTTATCAGTACAAATAAAAAAACACCCCAAAGAGGGGTGCTTTTGAAATCAGTGTAACTGAAATGTTCGTATTAGTTGAACATTGCAGAGATTGACTCTTCGTTGCTGATACGACGAATCGCTTCAGCCAGCATGCGAGATAGGCTTAGTGTTGTCACTTTACCTGTTGCAGCCATCTCTTTAGACAGAGAGATAGAGTCAGTTACGATAACTTGGTCAAGAACTGAGTTCTTGATGTTATCCGCAGCGTTGCCTGAGAATACTGCGTGAGTAGCGTAAGCGAATACACGCTTAGCACCGCGCTCTTTTAGTGCTTCAGCTGCTTTACATAGTGTGCCACCTGTGTCGATCATGTCATCAACGATCACACAGTCACGACCTTCAACATCACCGATTAGGTTCATTACTTCAGAAACGTTTGCACGTGGACGACGCTTATCTACGATTGCGATGTCGATGTCGCCTAGTGCTTTTGCTGTTGCACGAGCACGAACAACGCCACCTAGGTCAGGAGATACCACTACAGGGTTATCTAGACCGCGAGCCTGCATATCTTCAAGTAGCACTGGCGTGCCGAAGATGTTGTCTACAGGTACATCGAAGAAGCCTTGAATTTGCTCTGCGTGTAGGTCGATAGTTAGAACGCGGTCAACACCAACGTTAGATAGGAAATCAGCAACAACTTTTGCAGTAATTGGCACACGCGCAGAACGTACACGACGGTCTTGGCGAGCGTAGCCGAAGTAAGGGATAACTGCAGTGATACGGCCTGCTGAAGCACGGCGCATTGCATCAATCATAACAACCAATTCCATTAGGTTGTCGTTAGTCGGTGCACAAGTGGATTGAATGATGAAAACATCGCTACCACGAACATTCTCATTGATTTGAACTGCAACTTCGCCATCAGAAAAGCGAGAAACAGATGCATCACCAAGAGAGATGTAAAGACGATCAGCAATACGTTGGGCTAGTTCAGGTGTTGCGTTACCAGCAAATAGCTTCATATCAGGCACGGTGGAAACCTCGGGTTTGCGTCCAGTTTAAATAGGTCGGTGTGAGGCTGATTGGTATTCAGCCAAAGTCTCTTTTAATGGCGAAATATTGCGCCCTTGAGCGATAAATGCCGAGACTTTATCAGAGAGTTGTGCAAGGATAGTTTCTGCTTCAGATTTGCTCGAAAATTCAGCAAAAACGCAAGATCCTGTCCCCGTCAATCTTGACGGCGCGTATTGTAGCAGCCAAGAAAGTTGCTTATCAACCTCTGGGTAGAGCATTCGTACAATTTTTTCGCAATCGTTTACGCTTGGCGTATTTAAAAGTGTTTCTAGATCTCGTTTTGGGGTGTTTCGCGTTAGATCTGGATGACAAAAAACGTCGACGGTTGCTATAGATACATTGGGTCTGACGACTAAATACCACTTTTCTTCGGGATAAGCAGGAGAGAGTTTTTCACCAACACCTTCAGCAAAAGCTGCAAATCCGCGCACAAATACGGGCACGTCTGCGCCTAGTTTTAAACCTATTTCAGCCAGTTCGTCGTCAGTTAGATTCAGTTGCCATAAGTAATTCAGTGCCACTAATGCTGTAGCTGCATTCGATGAGCCCCCACCAATGCCTCCACCCATAGGCAGCACTTTCTGTAGCTCAATATGCGCGCCAAAAGGGCAGTTTGAGTAAGCTTGAAGCGCGGTTGCTGCTTTCCAAATTAAATTGTCTTGAAGAGGCACACCTTCTATCTCTGGAGAAATCGTAATATCACCAGAATGGTTCGCTTGAATGGTGAGCTCATCGCCGTGATCGACGAATTGGAATAAGGTTTGTAACTCGTGGTAGCCATTCTCTGTACGGCCGTTGATATATAGAAAGAGATTCAATTTCGCTGGTGATGGCCAGCGTGTTGAAAGTTCAATCATTGGGTGATGTTCCATTTTGTGATCACTAGATTTATTTTGACATCAGCTGTGGTGAGTTTCAGCTTATTTGGCAGAGGGAGAGACTGTTCATGCCATTGAACGTCGCCATATCGTTGATAAGCGATACTCCAATCATTTAAACCAATTTGTTTGTTTAACGCTTGCAGTGTATTGGTTGGAGACAGTTGGAATTTGTCGGCATCGGTCGGTAGACCTAATAGCCAGTCAGGCATGTGATCGACGGGCATCATCAACCCTGTAAGACGGTAAATCAGCTGATTAGCACTGCGAGAAGAAAGGACCTGATCATCGTAAGTTTCTACTGTGGCGCCTTGTGGGGTGATGGTGAGCTTTAATGCCGTTTGTCCGAGAATCGTTGTTAAACGCAACTGGCTTAGTGCTGAAGAATGTTTCCAGTAGAAGTTTAAATTTTGTCTTTGGTCTGGGCCAATATAACCAAGTTTCCCCGTTGCTTGAAAATCTTGGATGGTTTCGAGTCGCTGCTCATGAGCTTGCCATTCAACGCTGGTAACACTTTCAGGAACGGACGAACAACCAGCGAGCAGTAAGCTCGACAAGAAAAAAAGAATAAAGGAGCGTAACGTCATGTTTGATGGCTTATTAATCAGTTTCATCGGGAATCGCTCACAACTATAGCATTGAAAAGTCGCACTTAGGAAAACAAATCCGGCTTACCCTTTCAATAAATGCGTGCTTACAGTAAAATTCTGGACCTATTTTATAACCTATCCCAGAGATACCACGTTAGATGTCCTTGCTTGCTATTGGAATTAATCACAATACAGCGTCTGTCGACTTGCGAGAGAAGGTGGCGTTTGGTCCGGATAAACTCGGCCCTGCACTCGAGCAACTTAGAGAGCACGAAGCGGTTAACGGCAGTGTGATTGTTTCAACCTGTAACCGAACTGAGTTGTACTGCGATGTTAAGCAAGGAGCGCGAAACAAGTTGATCGATTGGCTTGCTCAATTTCATCAAGTGAGCCGCGAAGATTTAATGCCGAGTTTGTATGTTCATGAAGAACAAGCTGCAATAAAGCATTTGATGCGCGTATCGTGCGGTCTTGACTCTCTGGTGTTGGGTGAGCCTCAAATTTTGGGGCAGGTAAAGCAAGCATTTTCTGACTCGCGAGATCATCAAGCTGTCGATGCCTCGATTGATAAACTGTTTCAAAAGACGTTCTCAGTCGCCAAACGGGTAAGAACAGAGACAGATATTGGTGGTAATGCCGTGTCCGTGGCTTATGCGGCATGTACACTGGCAAAACATATTTTTGAGTCGTTATCAGATTCAACCGTGCTTTTAGTTGGTGCGGGCGAGACGATTGAATTGGTCGCGAAGCATTTAGCGTCCAACGGTTGCACAAAAATGATTGTCGCGAACCGCACTAAAGAGCGCGCGCAAGGCTTAGCGGACCAATTTGGCGCAGAAGTGATCAGTTTGAACGAAATTCCTGAACATTTGGCGAAAGCGGATATTGTGATTAGCTCAACGGCGAGCCCATTGCCTATTATTGGCAAAGGTATGGTCGAAACGGCTCTAAAGCAGCGCCGACATCAACCTATCTTGTTAGTCGATATTGCGGTGCCGCGAGATGTGGAGTCGGAAGTCGGTGAACTGAACGACGCATATCTGTATTCTGTTGATGACTTGCAATCTATCATCGACAGCAACATTGAGCAGCGTAAAGTCGAAGCGATTCAAGCTGAAGCGATTGTTAGTGAAGAAAGCGCTGCATTTATGACATGGTTGCGTTCACTGCAAGCCGTCGATAGTATTCGCGACTATCGCAAATCAGCCAACGAAATTCGTGAAGAGTTACTGAGCAAAAGTTTGCAATCTTTAGCGGCAGGCGCAGATCCGGAGAAAGTGCTGCGCGAGCTGAGTAATAAACTCACCAACAAACTGATTCACGCTCCAACTCGCGCATTGCAAAGTGCAGCAGAGCAAGGCGAACCAGCAAAATTAACGATTATCCGCCAAACACTTGGCTTGGATGATCTATAACTCACGCTTTTTATTAAGAAAACGACACTATGAAAGCCTCTATTCTGACTAAGCTAGAAACGCTAGTAGAACGTTACGAAGAAGTTCAACATCTTCTTGGTGATCCTGATGTAATTGGAAATCAGGACAAATTCCGTGCTCTATCAAGAGAGTACTCTCAGCTAGAAGAAGTAACCAAGTGCTTCCAAGCTTATCAACAAGCACAAGAAGATCTTGTCGCCGCTGAAGAGATGGCAAACGAAGACGACGAAGAAATGCGTGAAATGGCGCAAGAAGAAATCAAAGAAGCGAAAGCGACGATTGAGCGTCTTACTGATGAGTTACAGATTCTTCTTCTGCCAAAAGATCCGAACGATGATCGTAACTGTTTCCTAGAAATTCGTGCAGGTGCGGGTGGCGACGAAGCGGGTATCTTCGCGGGTGATCTATTCCGTATGTACAGCAAGTACGCAGAAAAGCGTGGCTGGCGCATCGAAGTCATGTCTTCAAACGAGGCAGAGCACGGTGGTTACAAAGAGATGATCGCGAAAGTAAGCGGCGACGGTGCATACGGCGTGTTGAAATTTGAGTCAGGCGGTCACCGTGTACAGCGTGTTCCTGCAACTGAATCTCAAGGCCGTGTGCATACTTCTGCTTGTACAGTAGCAGTAATGGCGGAAATCCCTGAAGCGGATCTGCCTGAAATCAAAGCAGCAGACCTGAAAATCGATACGTTCCGTGCATCTGGCGCGGGTGGTCAGCACGTTAACACCACGGATTCTGCAATTCGTATTACCCACTTACCAACGGGTACGGTAGTAGAGTGTCAGGATGAGCGTTCACAGCACAAGAACAAAGCGAAAGCAATGGCGGTTCTTGCTGCTCGTATCGTTCAAGCGGAAGAAGAGCGTCGTGCCGCAGAAGTGTCTGATACACGTCGTAACCTTCTAGGTTCTGGTGACCGTAGTGACCGTATTCGTACATACAACTACCCACAAGGTCGTGTGTCTGATCACCGTATCAACCTGACCATCTATCGTTTGAACGAAGTGATGGAAGGTGACCTGCAGAGCTTGATTGATCCTGTGATTCAAGAGCACCAAGCAGACCAACTTGCGGCGCTCGCAGAGAACGGCTAATCGATGAGCCAAGTTCAATCGATTGAGCAAGCACTGAAAAGTGCGACGGCGAAACTGGCAGAAGGCGGCAAAGAGTCGCCTTCTCTCGATGCAGCTGTACTCCTTTGCCATGTCCTTGGCAAACCACGAACTTACCTGCTGACCTGGCCAGAAAAAGCATTAGAAGCAGAGCAAAAATCTCAGTTTGACGCTCTACTTGAACGACGTTTAACTGGTGAACCCGTCGCTTATATTATTGGTGAGCGAGAGTTTTGGTCTTTACCATTCAAAGTTTCTCCCTCTACCTTGATCCCAAGACCGGATACAGAACGTTTGGTCGAAGTTGCACTCGATAAGACCTACGAGCAGACTGGGCCTATTTTAGATCTTGGAACGGGGACGGGAGCTATCGCCATCGCGCTTGCATCTGAAATGCCAAAGCGTCAAGTGATGGGCGTAGACCTTAAGCAAGAAGCGAAAGCACTTGCAGAGTACAATGCTGAGCAGCTAAACATCAAAAATGTGACCTTTGCTCAAGGCAGTTGGTTTGAGCCTATTACAGAAGGTACGAAGTTTGCTTTAATTGTCTCCAACCCGCCATATATTGATGAAAAAGATCCACATTTATCCCAAGGCGATGTGCGCTTTGAGCCAAAATCTGCATTAGTTGCTAAAGAGAATGGCTTAGCTGATATTCGTCATATCTCGGATCTTGCTCGTCAGTATCTTGAAGTGGGCGGTTGGCTGGCATTTGAACATGGTTATGATCAAGGTGAGGCGGTGCGTGAGATAATGCGTGGCTTTGGTTACCAACAGGTCGCTACGGAAAAAGATTATGGCGGTAACGATCGAGTAACACTTGGTTGTCTGGCCAGTTAATCATGGAAGTCAGCAAACACTAACTAAAAAGAGAAGAAAAATGTACGTAGCTCTAAAACACATACACTTAGTGACGATCGCTCTCAGCGCGACGCTACTATCGATCCGATTCGTGTTAATGATGATGAACTCACCGAAGCGAAATAATCGCTTTTTGAAAGTGTTTCCCCACATCGTTGATACTGCATTGCTAGTGTCAGGTATCGCGCTTATTTTCATTACGGGTTTCATCCCGTTTACCGATGCCGCACCGTGGTTAACAAACAAAATCACCTGCGTACTGGCGTACATTGCGCTTGGATTCTTCTCATTGAAACTTGCGAAAAACAACCTACTGAAGATATTTGGCTTTTTCGGCGCATTAGGTTGGTTGGTCATGGCTGCAAACATTGCTGTGTCTAAGAGCCCTACGTTATTTGGATAGACGTCATGTTAGAGTTTTTTGACGAAGATTTTGACAATATACCGTTGGTGGAAGGTGCGCTTGAGCTAAACAAAGCGATTAACCCAGAAACCAAAGTACATTGGGCGAAACAAGAGTTAGAGCGTCTTTACAAAGATGCAGAAGCCACGCTTGTTCATGAAACCGATGAAGAGCAACGATTTGATGCATTCCTACGACTGTTTTTCCACGAGTGGGGGTTCAAAGGCGACGAGCAGGAATACTTTATTTCGGACAACAGCTTCATCGATAAAGTGTTGGAGCGCAGAAAAGGTATTCCTGTGAGCTTAGGTTCGATTTTGTTATACCTAGGCAAAAAGCTGGGGTTCCCGTTGAAGGGAGTTACTTTCCCTACTCAGTTCCTGTTAAAAGTCGACTGGATGCATAAGAAGCCAGACTACATCAACCCATTTAATGGTGAGTATGTAGGTGAAAGGATTCTTCAAGCTTGGCTTATTGGCCAAGAAGGACCGCTAGCTCAGCTAAAGCCTGAACATTTTGAGGAAGCTGACAACCCAACAATTATTGGTCGCTGGTTGGCGTTGATTAAAAGTGCGATGTTGCGTGAAGAGCATTATACGCTGGCATTACGTTGTACAAATCTTGCTCTAACATTTGTGCCAGATGACCCATACGAAATTCGTGACCGTGGTTTTATTTTCCAACAGCTAGAGTGCCCTCAAGTAGCGGTATCAGATTTTCAGTACTTTATTGACCAATGCCCTGACGATCCGGCTTCCGAGCTACTAAAATCACAAGTTAATGTGATGAGTGAAACGCACGTCACACTTCACTAATTTTATCGATGTGCCGAACTGTGGCGTATCGTGGACAGAAAAAGAGAATCAAAATGGAACAGAAAATCGTTAATATCGGCGACATTCAGGTTGCTAACGACAAGCCATTCACCCTATTTGCAGGTATGAACGTTCTTGAGTCTCGTGATCTTGCGATGCAGATCTGTGAGCACTACGTAAAAGTAACGGAAAAACTTGGTATTCCTTACGTATTTAAGGCGTCGTTTGACAAAGCAAACCGCAGTTCTGTTCATTCATACCGTGGTCCAGGTCTGGAAGAAGGTATGAAAATCTTTCAGGAGCTGAAAGACACTTTTGGTGTAAAGATCATCACGGACGTTCACACTGAAGCACAAGCTCAACCTGTCGCTGACGTGGTAGACGTTATTCAGCTTCCTGCATTCCTAGCTCGTCAAACTGACCTTGTTGAAGCTATGGCTAAAACAGGTGCGGTTATCAACGTGAAGAAACCTCAATTTATGAGCCCTGGTCAAGTGGGTAACATCGTTGAGAAGTTCGCAGAATGCGGTAACGACAAGATCATCCTATGTGAGCGCGGTTCTTGCCACGGTTACGATAACCTAGTTGTAGACATGCTTGGTTTTGGTGTGATGAAAAATGCTTCGAAAGGTAGCCCAATCATCTTTGACGTAACGCACTCACTACAAATGCGTGACCCATCAGGCGCAGCATCTGGCGGCCGTCGTGAGCAGACAGTTGAGCTTGCTAAAGCGGGTCTAGCGACAGGCATCGCAGGTCTATTTATCGAAGCGCACCCAAACCCAGACCAAGCGCGTTGTGATGGCCCATCTGCACTGCCTCTAGACAAGTTAGAGCCATTCTTAGCACAAATGAAATCGCTTGATGATCTGATCAAGAGCTTTGCAGATATAGATATCAAGTAAACGCCAGATGACTGGTGGTAACAAATACTATAGCCAACCGATGTTGGCTATTTTTTTATCTGAAAAGCCGTGAATTCTCAAACTTGTTACTGATGAATTTGTTATTGCTAAACAATGCATCATAATTATTAAATCAATGTGTTAGGGTGCACGTGGTTTTCAAATAGATCCAATGCTTAAAATGTGCGTCAGTAATCCCAATAAGAAAAAGGTAAATAAATGAATCAGCGTCTGATGATCAAAACTGTTTTGAGTGCCGCTATCTTGGCCTCGTTAGCTGGGTGTGCTACGCAACCTGTACCAGATTGGAATGCCGATACAACCTATAAATTGACCGTATTGCACACTAACGATCATCATGGTCGCTTTTGGCAAAATCGATACGGTGAATATGGCATGGCGGCGCGTAAAACGTTAATCGATGATTTGCGCGAAGAAATACAGGCTGAGGGGGGGAGCGTGTTATTGCTTTCTGGTGGTGACATCAACACAGGAGTACCTGAGTCTGATTTACAAGATGCCGAGCCGGATTTCAAAGGCATGAGCAAAATTGGTTACGATGCGATGGCTCTAGGTAATCATGAGTTTGATAATCCATTGGATGTGCTATTCAAGCAGCAAGAGTGGGCAAACTTTCCGATGTTGTCTGCCAATATTTACGATAAAAATACTGGCAAGCGTTTATTCCAACCATACGCGATGTTTAACAAGCAGGGCATTAAAATTGCGGTCATTGGTCTTACAACCGAAGACACAGCGAAACTTGGCAACCCTGAGTTCATTGAACAAATTGACTTCCGTGACCCAAAAGAAGAAGCCAAGAAGTTGATTGCAGAACTGAAAGAGACAGAGTATCCAGATCTGATTTTTGCTGTCACGCATATGGGACACTATGAAAATGGTAATAGAGGCATCAATGCTCCTGGCGATGTGGCGTTAGCTCGTTATTTGAATGACGGCGATCTCGACATGATCGTTGGAGGACACTCACAAGAACCTGTGTGCATGGAAGGTCCAAACGTTATCAAAAAGAACTTTAAACCAGGTGATGAATGTCAGCCCGATAAACAAAATGGTACCTTTATTGTTCAGGCACATGAGTGGGGGAAATATGTGGGACGCGCCGATTACGAGTTTCGTAATGGCGAACTCTCGATGGTGAGCTACGATCTGATCCCTGTAAACTTGAAAAAGAAAGTTAAAGTTGATGGGCAGTCGCAACGAGTCTTTATCCAAGAAGAGATTAAACAAGACGAAATGATGCTTGAGTTTCTTCGTCCTTATCAAGAAAAAGGTCAGGGCAAGCTAAACGTGAAGATTGCAGAATCTAACGGTAAGCTTGAGGGTGACCGCAATGTGGTTCGTTACCAGCAAACAAACTTAGGTCGATTAATTGCAACGGCTCACATGGAACGTGCGAAAGCAGATTTCGCTGTAATGAATTCTGGTGGTGTTCGAGATTCGATTGCTGCGGGTGATATTACTTATAAAGACGTGCTCACTGTTCAGCCATTTGGCAATATGGTTTCTTACGTTGATATGACGGGTAAAGAGGTATTAGATTATCTAAATGTCGTTGCAACTAAGCCTGTTGACTCTGGGGCTTATGCACAGTTTGCCGGCATTGCGATGAGTATCAATAATGGTGAGGTAACCAATGTGTTCATTGGTAATAAGCAACTTCGCTTAGATGGTAATTACCGCTTTACCGTACCAAGCTATAATGCTGCTGGTGGAGATGGTTACCCTAAAATCGACGATCATCCAGGGTATGTAAATACAGGTTTTACCGATGCTGAGGTTCTGAAGGATTATTTAGAAACACACAGCCCTATTGATGTTAATGAGTATGCCCCTTCAGGTGAAATCACGTATTTAGTTGATACGGCGATTGATCAGTAACCCAACAGAGAAAAAGCGATTGACTCAAACTCGCTGATATCATTAACTAAAAGCGCAGATCCAATTCAGTCTGCGCTTTTTGTTTTTATGAGGAGAATCTTGATGACTCCGGCCATTAATCTTGCGAAAAAGAAAAAAATTCCACACACGATTCATCAGTATGAGCATGACCCTAGAGCCGATAGTTATGGCTTGGAGGCTGCTGAAGTACTGGGGCAGGATCCGAAAACAGTATTTAAAACCTTGTTGTTCTGCTTGAACGGGGAGCCAAAGAACCTTGCGGTTGCGATTATCCCTGTTGATCAAAAGCTGAACCTAAAACTGGCGGCGAAAGCAGCGAAGGGCAAAAAGGCCGATATGGCTGATCCGGAAATCGCGCAAAAGACCACAGGTTATGTCGTTGGTGGAATTAGCCCACTAGGGCAGAAGAAAGCCTTACCTACTTTTTTGCACGAAAGCGCAGTAGAGCAAGACACAATCTGTGTGAGTGCTGGTAAACGTGGTTTAGAAATTGAGTTAGCCCCGAGAGATTTGCTGAACTTAACTCGCGGTCAGTTTGCACCTCTTTGTTTGTAAACTCATGACAAATAAAAAGGACGCTCATGAGCGTCCTTTTTTGATCTTGCCTGTCAGTGAAGCGTTACTTCTTCAGACTCAATGTACCACCAGTGCGTTTAGCTGGTTTACTTGGTTTCGCGGCATTTGGGTTCATGTAATGCTGCTTAGGCTTACTCGGTGATTGAGGCTTGTTTGCTGAATGCGTATTGCTCGATGCATCTGGTTTACGGTGTGATTTACCATGCTCGCCTTGCGGTCTGCTGCGTTCACCTTGTGGTTTCGCTTTGTAATGTTCTTTAGCTGGACGTCCGCCTTCATCATCACGCTGACGACGCTTTTGTTGACCTTTTTTCGAGTTTGGTGCATGACGGAATTCATCAGCATTGTTACCGCGGAAAGTTCGTGTCTTCTGGTTACGACGAGCAGTAGAATCTTGGTTTTCTTCACGGCTATCAAACAGCTTCGCGTCGGTCGCTTTACGAATGTTGCGACCTCTAGAGTCTGTTTTTGATGCTTCTTCTGTACCTACAGAGCCTTCACACATTGCTAGGATCTCTGCCACTTCTTCGTCACTTAGGTAACGCCATTTTCCATTCGGAATACCATCAAGAGAGATATTCATGATGCGTACGCGACGCAGCTTGAATACTTCATAGCCCAGCGCTTCACACATGCGACGGATCTGACGGTTAAGTCCTTGAGTGAGCACAATACGGAAAGAGAATTTAGTTTCTTTCGTTACCTTACAAGGTAGGGTGACTGTGTCGAGAATCTTAACGCCGCTCGACATCTGTTTGAGAAACTCACCTGTAATCGGTTTGTCCACGCGCACAACGTACTCTTTTTCGTGGCTGTTGCCAGCACGGAGGATTTTGTTGACGATATCGCCATCGTTGGTCAAAAAGATCAGACCATCGGAGGGTTTGTCTAAGCGGCCGATCGGAAAGATACGTTTTTGGTGGCCGATGAAATCAACGATGTTTCCAGGGACGTCTCTCTCAGTTGTACAGGTGATGCCTGTTGGTTTATTGAGAGCGATATAAATCGGCTTCTCTTTTGCTGCCACTGGCTTACCATCCACACAAACATCATCACCAGGTAGCACTTTTGTCCCCATTTCAGGTTTGTTGCCATTAATGGTGACACGGCCTTGCTCAATCAGTCTGTCTGCTTCACGGCGTGAGCAAAACCCCGTTTCACTGATGAATTTATTTAATCGTTTAGCGTTGTCTTGTGACATTTTTGTCTCCTAACGTTTCACAACGGCGAATGAAGCTCCCTTCCTCTAAGGGGAAGGAAGAATAAGGGCGGGCATTCTAGCATTAGGGTGAAATTTAGCCTAACCGTTTTTGGTGACGTTCGCGGGTTTCTAATTTCTTTTCCGCACTTTTTCTAAGTAGGACGTAAACGGCTCCAGTTCCACCGTGAAAGCGTTGCGCACTATGGACGCATTGGACTTCCTTTATTTGTCGTAGCCAACTGCTAACAAAGCTTTTCATCATTGCAGGTGGATTTGAGCGTTCTCCTCGACCATGGACGATAACGACGGTTCTAATGTCCATTGATAGGCATTGCTTTAAAAACGTCACGACTTCATCACGTGCTTCTTTCAATGTTTTACGGTGCAAATCCAAGCGAGCTTGGATTGGATACTTACCAAGGCGAAGTTTGCGGTAAACCCCGTCCTGTACACCATCACGTTTGAACTCAACAAAGTCCTCTGGCTTGAGCATTTCAGCGTGATCAAGTGATAGGTATTCTGGGTCATCTTCCGTTAACCAGATTGCTGCTTCGCGTTTTGCGAGCTGTGCTTCTGTTACTTGGTGTACTTTTTTGTGTTCGGTGGTGTCTTGAGTGATTGGCTTTACATCGCCCATCATCTGTTGAAATAGATCAAAATCGTCGTCGTGAGACATAGCAGTAATCTCATTAAGAACAGGGAAGAATAATAGGATTATATCAATGAGTGGTGCATTGAGATCAAATAAAAAACCGGAGTAGGCAAGTAACCGACTCCGGTGCAAAGCGTTTCTAGAGCTAAGCGAGATCTAGTGAGGAGATTTGTCGTTCATGATCTTGTATATGAAGAAACCGCCGTAAAATAACATCAGACCAATTGCCCCAAAAATTACTATCATTGACGATAGACCCACTGCATTACCAAATAGGAGATCAAGCCAAAAGTCCATACGTTTCCTCCAAGATGTTCCCGACAGGAATAAACTAAATGGCGGTGTCTTGTTGCACACTGATCTGGATCAATTATGTTGCTAAGGTTAATAAACTGTATTTTGTTGTGAGTTATCAGTCACATTTTACGTGCTAGTGTTCAGTTATTCATCAAACGAATTAAGACCTAAGGTTTTTTTGTAAAAAGCACTTGCGCCACAGTTCAGAATCCGTAATATACGCATTCGTTGACGGGGACAATTCCTCAGTTAAACATCTCGGTGAATAGCGCAGCTTGGTAGCGCATCTGGTTTGGGACCAGAGGGTCGGGGGTTCGAATCCCTCTTCACCGACCACTTTTAGAAAGCCTGCTCAATGAGCAGGCTTTCGTCGTTTTTAGCGCTAGTAATTTTAGACTTCAATAGTATCGAATCAAATTGGGGTTCGCCTGATGTTCGAATATGGCACTTCACCGACACGTATTGAGAGGAAGGCTCTACAGAAATGTAGGGCCTTTTCATTTTTTAGAGTGAGTAAATTTATTACTTGATGTCACACGAGATAGTATTGATAGGAGTTTCAGAAGTAGTGAAGCAGACATAAGCGGTCTTTGGGTGATTTGGACCAATCTTGACGTAACCCGCTTTTAAATCGTCTTCATCAAACGTTACTGAGTGAGATTTGCTTGTATTTCCATCATAGTAAACCGCTTCAAAGCCTTGGTTCATCATATGTGCAACGCGATTTCGAGTGTGGGCTGTTGAAAACGTGATGTTCGCGCAACGCATCATTGGTTTTTCGGTAATAAGAAATTGACCACTCTCTTTATCTAAAACACCGCCTTTTACTTCCGGAGTTATATCAATAGCTTGAAAAGCTTCTACGTTGCATGGCGGTTTAGCATAAGACAGCGAAGAAGTGAGCATAATTCCAATCGTGTATAGGAATAAATATTTAAATTTCATATGAGTTGTTTTGTATCCACTTAGCTTAACGGCGTTTTATAAGAAAGTTTGAATGAATTTTTAAATGGTTGTATTTAAATAATTGTATTTAAATGGCATTTTTCACACAATCACTAGATATCACAATTTGCTTGGCGCGTCTTACCCAGTGGTTTGATGTTAAATCCCCGATTTTTAAGCAGTTCAATCAGGTTATCTTTACCTACTAAATGCAAGCCACCAACAACAACGGTGAAGCGACCCGATTGTTGAGGTAGAACACTGCCAGTGTCGAGTTTTTTAGCCCAATCTCGATTACGCTCGTATAAAAAGGCTTGGTTAAACTCTTCTGTTGTATGATCGGTCAAAGAGGCTTCGACCAACATGCTACCATCACCACTCTTCCAACTCTCTATCAAGCATTGAACCAACTCTTCTCCGCCATCATATTCTTCAATTGACGAGAGAAGCATCTCTTTACCGCCTTCTGATTGACCTGCGATTAAATCGATTTGGAATTGCACTGACTCTAGTGGAATGACCGGGATTTGCTTTTTATCAGCGAGTCCTATTAGGTGCATGTCGACCCCTTTATCAGAGACATACCCCAGTTTGTTGACTAAAGCGAGTTGGATGGTGAATGCAGCCATCCAAGGTGGGGAATTTAGGAGTTGAGTTTCTGGCAAACCTAAATCTTGGGCAATTTCAATTAAGTGGCGACGTTGAGCTCTGTCTAAAACATCTTTAGAAAGAATGGTTGTTTGTGGGTAAACCAAGCCTTCAGAATTCCTGACGTCTGCTTCAATAATCAACCCTGCGCTTTGGCTTAAATACTGGATGACCGTTCTAGGGAGTGGGTACATCGTTTTATCCCCCACATGTACCGAGCCAATAATCATAAGTTCGGTTTCCCCTTTTTTCGCTAACCAATGCTGTGGCTCTGCATAAGATGAAAAAGGCGTTAAAGTAACAAGTAGAGATGATATGAGCGTCAAGAGACGAAACATAGAATGGTCCTCAGATAAGATACCTTGAAACTTTATACGCAAAATAGCGTGAGGTTAAGTGCAATTTCTCCAGTGGTGTATTCGACAAAATCGTCATTTATAAAAATATTGACGAGTTTTGACGACGAATAAATGAGAGTCACTTCACGAAAGGTAAATAGGTAATTCGCTTACTAATGGTTCACAAAATAATTAGGCGTGATCCAAATCTTACAAAATCAGTCGTAACTCATGAATATAAGTGACCTAGATCGCAGCAAACTCGTCAAAACAAGTTGTTCGATTTTGACGTGTATTGTAACTCCATGAAAATTAGGTTTTTATTGTTTTTGCTGAGTGTCATTTTTTGAGCTGGATCACTTCCTATTTCTATTTATTTTACGCTTAGAAATAACAGGTTGTATGTTGAATGTAACGGTTAGGTACCTCGCATTTGAGGGGCCGAGATTTTTATCATTGTCGTTTTGAACCACTGACTTTTTTGGGGAAGTAAGATGTTTAAACCTAGTCTGATTGCTATTTCTGTTATCACTACATTAGCAGGTTGCGCTGCGCTGCAAAGCTCTGAACAACAAGTTGTAAATTCGTTGGCTAATAATCTTGATATTCAATACCAAGTGTTGACTAACCACGGCGCAAACGAAGGTCTTGCTTGTCAGGGCTTAGGGGCTGAGTGGGCGTCTTGTAACAAGGTAAACATGACGTTGGTTAACCAAGGAGAAGCGGTTGACTCAAAAGATTGGGCTATTTACTTCCACAGCATTCGTCTGATTCTGGATGTTGAAAACGAACAGTTCAAAATCTCTCGCGTAACGGGTGACCTACACAAACTAGAACCGACAGATAAGTTTGATGGTTTTGCTGCGGGTGAAGAGGTTGTGCTTCCTCTTGTTGCTGAATACTGGCAGCTATTTGAAACTGACTTCATGCCAGGCGCGTTCGTTGCTGCACCAAATGCAGAGCCTAAGATGATTGCTTCTCTTAACACAGAAGACGTTGCATCTTTCGTGACTGGCCTTGAGGGGAACAACCTAAAACGTACGCCAGATGACAACAACGTATTTGCAAACGCTGTGTCTCGTTTCGAGAAGAACGAAGACCTAGTAAAACAAGACGTATCAACCACGTTACTACCAACGCCACTGTCTGTTGAAGCAGGTAAAGGTACCGTAGATATCGCGGCGGGTATCGCGCTGCCTAAAGACGCATTCGATGCGACTCAATACGCAGCAATTCAAGATCGTGCAGAAGTGGTAGGTGTGGATGTTCGTGGTGATCTTCCTGTAAGCATCACTGTTGTTCCTGCAGACTTCACCGGTGAATTAGCAAAATCTGGTGCTTACGAAATGAGCATCAAAGGCGACAGTATTGTGATTAAAGCGTTCGACCAAGCAGGTGCTTTCTACGCAGTACAATCTATCTTTGGCCTGGTAGATAGCCAAAATGCTGATTCTCTACCACAACTGTCTATTAAAGATGCGCCGCGTTTTGATTACCGTGGTGTGATGGTGGACGTGGCTCGTAACTTCCACTCTAAGGACGCAATCCTTGCAACGCTTGACCAAATGGCAGCGTACAAGATGAACAAACTACACCTTCACCTAACGGATGATGAAGGCTGGCGTTTAGAAATCCCGGGTCTGCCTGAGCTGACTGAAGTGGGTGCTAACCGTTGTTTCGATTTGGAAGAGAAAAGCTGTTTACTGCCTCAGCTTGGCTCAGGTGCAACGACAGACAACTTTGGTTCTGGCTTCTTCAGCAAAGCAGACTACGTGGACATCTTGAAGTACGCGAAAGCGCGTAACATCGAAGTGATCCCTGAAATTGATATGCCAGCGCACGCTCGTGCAGCAGTGGTATCAATGGAAGCACGTTACGACCGTCTAATGGAAGAAGGTAAAGAAGCAGAAGCGAACGAGTACCGCCTGATGGATCCTCAAGATACATCGAACGTAACGACGGTTCAGTTCTACAACAAGCAAAGCTTCATCAACCCATGTATGGAATCTTCAACTCGCTTCGTTGATAAGGTGATTTCAGAAGTAGCAGCAATGCACCAAGAGGCAGGCACGCCGCTAACAACATGGCACTTCGGTGGTGACGAAGCGAAGAACATTAAGCTAGGCGCTGGTCTGCAAGATATCAACGCAGAAGACAAAGTAAGCTGGAAGGGTAACATTGATTTGTCTAAGCAAGACAAGCCATTCGCACAGTCTCCACAATGTCAGACGCTAATTGCAGACGGTACGGTAAGCGATTTTGCTCATCTACCAAGCCACTTTGCAGAAGAAGTGTCGAAGATGGTGGCAGAGAAAGGCATTCCAAACTTCCAAGCTTGGCAAGATGGTCTTAAATACAGTGAAGGTGAGAAAGCGTTCGCAACAGAAAACACGCGTGTTAACTTCTGGGACGTTCTTTACTGGGGTGGCACATCATCAGTGTACGAATGGTCTAAGAAAGGTTACGACGTGATCGTTTCTAACCCAGACTACGTGTACATGGACATGCCGTACGAAGTTGACCCGAAAGAGCGTGGTTACTACTGGGCTACACGTGCAACAGATACTCGTAAGATGTTTGGCTTTGCACCAGAGAACATGCCTCAGAACGCAGAAACCTCTGTAGACCGTGATGGCAATGGCTTCACTGGTAAAGGTGATATCGAAGCGAAACCATTCTATGGCCTATCAGCACAGCTTTGGTCTGAGACAGTACGCAACGATGAGCAATATGAGTACATGGTATTCCCTCGCGTACTAGCAGCAGCTGAGCGTGCATGGCACCGTGCTGATTGGGAAAACGACTACAAAGTGGGTGTTGAATACTCGCAAAGCTCTAACCTAGTAGACAAAGCTGCGCTAAACCAAGACTACAACCGCTTTGCGAACGTACTTGGCCAACGTGAACTGGCTAAGCTAGAGAAATCAGGTATCGACTACCGTCTACCTGTACCAGGCGCGAAAGTTGAAGAGGGTAAACTGGCAATGAACGTTCAGTTCCCGGGTGTGAAGCTTCAATACTCTCTAGACGGCAAGAACTGGCTAACTTACGCAGATAATGCTCGTCCAAATGTGAAAGGTGAAATGTTTATCCGTTCTGTGTCAGCAACCGGTGAGAAAGCAAGTCGAGTGACCAGCGTGAAATAACTCGATTCTTGTAAGTTAATTTTTTGGCAAAGCCTCAACATCATGTTGGGGCTTTCTTTATTTTTTGAGGAAATTAAGCGTGATCGATGTCTAATTATTTTTCATTGATAAATAAGTTTTTGGTTGTAATGGTCAAGGTTATTGTGAACTGGATCGACTTAATCTGCTAAATATCAATAAACAACCTGTTTATGATCACACTTCTATTTTTTGAATAATTTTATAAAAATACGATAAGTGCCTGTATTTCCCATGTTTTTATCAGGGTTGTTGAGCTCGGTTTGAACAAGATCACTTTTTAAAATGTTTTATTTTCCATCGCGAATTAATTGAAACAATATTGCGAACGCCAAGGAGGCACATTCCAAAGTTTGCGATAAAAGGGAAGAGATGCCCTCTAAAACTATCGCATAACGTGAATAAATAAAGGCAGTAATTATGAAAAACATTTTTGCACTGAGTGCTCTTTCTCTCGCTTTCGCTTCTAACGCTTTTGCTGGTTCTTCTTACGTAACAGGTAATGTTCAATTCCACGATGATGGTCGAATTCATGGTTCGGACGTTACGTCTACACTGGAAGCTGGTCATACTTTTGATAACCAATTCGGCGGCTTTACGGTTTACACCGAATTTGATGGTATTCAGTTGGGTAAACTGGAAACAGAAAACGGTGGCGCAGGTAACACAACACCAGCAATCACTGTGGGTGGTGAGCAGTCATTTAATATTACCGATCATTTATGGGTTGTCGCGGGTTACCAACACCTGTTCTCTGCTGGCGAGAATGTACAGTACCGTCCATTGGTTAAGATCGGTTACAACTTCGATAACGGCATCTCCTTAAGTAACCGTACTCGTGCGCACATTGATGCGACAGACGCAGATGCGGATACAGATTACCGCATGGACAACCGCATCGGTTACGTGATGAATGAGGATGTGACGCTAAGCTACAACAACGTCTACATGATTGAAGCGGAAACCATGGACCACGAGCTTCGTGCAACGTGGACTCGTAAAGGTGTTCAACCTTACTTTGAGTTCCGTAGTCAAGCACATGGTGCAGAAAACGCGAGTGGTGACAGCCTAGTGAATAACGCTTTTGTATTTGGTGCCTCTTACGGCTTCTAATTTTATATTTGTCTTAACTGTCCATTAAGAAAAAGCCCAGCGGTTTATCTCGCTGGGCTTTGTTTTTATTGGTCGTTGCCTTCGTGGTGGCTATATTCGAACACTTGGCCTTTTTCGTTAAAGGCGTAAACGGTGTAGCTGTCTTTTTTGTCGCCATATTCCATACCAGGGGAGCCCATTGGCATGCCCGGTACTGATAGGCCTTTTGCGTTACGTGGTGGATTTTTCAAAAACGCTTTAATGTCTTTGGCTGGAATGTGACCTTCAAACAGATAGCCGTTGATCTCTGCCGTGTGGCAAGAGTAAAGCTGTTCATTCTTGATGCCTAGATCGCGTTTGATGGCGTTCATGTCATCGTGCAATTTTTCTTCGACCGTAAAGCCGTTCTCTTCCATGTGTTTTGTCCATTCTCCACAACAGTCACAGTATGGCGATTTATGGTTAATGACATCGGCTGCCAATACGTTGGCGGACACGGTCGCAAGCATTGCAAAGGTCAATAGTTTCAACTTCATAATACCCTCAAAAAGAAGTGGTTATTTTACTGAAAACAGTCGTAGTCGATTTGCATTACTAACGACAGTAATTGAAGACAGTGCCATTGCCGCTCCTGCGACAACAGGACTGAGCAAAAATCCAAACGCTGGGTAAAGCACACCAGCGGCAACTGGAATACCCAACGAGTTGTAAACAAAGGCACCAAATAGGTTTTGCTTCATGTTCTTAAGTGTAGCGCGAGAGAGTTCAATCGCATGTACTACCGCCATTGGTGACGTGTTCAGGATGGTCATTTGCGAACTTTCAATGGCGACATCACTGCCGCTACCCATGGCAATACCTAGGTTGGATAACGCGAGAGCAGGGGCGTCGTTAATGCCATCCCCCACCATTGCCACGACATGTCCTTGAGATTGAAGTTGCTCAATGTGCTGAGCTTTATCATCTGGCATTACTTGGGCAATCACTTCATCAATACCAAGTTCTTGGCCGATAGCATTGGCAACGTGTTGGTTATCGCCCGTCAGCATTACCGTTTTGATGCCTTGCGATTTTAATGCAGAGAGCGCTTGTTTCGCATCTGATTTGATCGGGTCGGCAATGGCGATCAGACCGATCAGTTCGCCGTTCAATGCCACAGCTACCGGAGTCCACGCATTTTTTGCGCATTCATCGATGGCAGATTTTAGTGTGCTAGTCTCGACGTTCTCTGCTTGCATAAATTGAAGCGAACCAATGAGTAGCGGTTTATCTTGATACGTCGCCCAAATGCCGCGCCCGCGAACGTTCTCAAACTTGTCTAATGAGACATCCTTTGCGTCGTGTCGTTTGGCGTAATCACATACCGCTTTTGCCAGTGGGTGCTCAGACTGACGCTCTGCCGCATACGCTAAAGCCAATAGATCTTCTTGGCTGGTGGCGTGAGTAAACACTTGCTGAACGCTAGGTTTACCTTGGGTAAGCGTGCCAGTTTTGTCGAACACAACCGTGTCGACTTTGCTTGCCAATTGCAGGGCGTCGGCGTCTTTGATCAGAATGCCGAGCTCTGCGGCTTTACCCACTCCCACCGTGACAGAAAGCGGGGTTGCTAAGCCTAGAGCGCAAGGGCAGGCGATGATCAGGACGGTTGTGGTGACCACCAGCATATAACTCGCTTTTGGCTCTGGGCCAACGGCAAACCAAACGAGCGCGGCCAGTATTGCTATGCCAACAACGACAGGGACAAACACCGATGAAATCTGGTCTGCCAGTTTCGCGATGGCTGGCTTACTGCTTTGCGCTGTGCGCACCATGCGGATGATACGAGCCAGCATGGTATTTGCGCCAATGCCCGTTGCCTCAATGACTAATCCACCATCGGTATTTAATGTCCCAGCAGACACTTGAGCCTCTTGCGCTTTTAACACTGGTACTGGTTCACCAGTGAGCATCGACTCATCAATGTATGATTCACCTTGAATCACAACACCATCAACAGGCACTTTCTCGCCTGGTTTGATACGCAGTTTCATGCCTAGCGTGATTTGCTCAACCGCGATTTGTTGATCGCCTTGTTCCGCAATTACCGTAGCTTGCTGAGGTTGCAGGTTAATCAGAGCTTGCAATGAGCGTGTTGTGTTTGCTTTGGCTTTTGCCTCTATATAGTGACCAAGAGAAATTAAGCCGATGATCATTGCACTCGCTTCAAAGTACACGTGGCGTGAAGCAAGAGGGAACCAGTCTGGGAAAATCACCACAAGCATCGAATAGAGCCACGCTGCGCCAGTACCGAGCGCGACTAACGTGTCCATGGTGGCGCGCTTGTGAGTAGCTGCTAACCAAGCGTTACTGAAGAAGTGTTTCCCCGCTGTGGCAAGAAGGAGTAAACATACGATACCGATCGCGCCCCAAGCTAATTGGTCGTTGGTGTTGCGAATCATCATATTGCCGCCAGCAACGCCCCAAATCATTAAAGGGGCACCGACGACAAGGCCAGCAATAGCATCCAGTTTAAAGCGTTTTTGTTGCTGACGTTGTTGCTGCGCTTGCTTTTCTTGCTGGGTTGCGGCGTCTTGTAGGATCTCTGCTTGGTAACCGGCTTGTTTTACCGATTCAACAATTGCGTTAAGGAGGTCATCAGAGTCTTGGCTTGCGAATACTAGTGCGCTTTGTTCTGCGAGGTTGACCTGTGCTTTCTCAACGCCTTCTACGTTAGTAAGTGCTTTCTCTACTGAAGAGACGCAACTCGCACACGTCATGCCTTGAATCAGCATTTGCAATTGAATACTCGCTGGTGGCACCTGCGTATCTTTAATATTGCTTTGCTTTTCTACCTGTTCGGTCTCTGGTGAGCTTTCGTTCTCTACTTCGACAGAATCAAGGTTGGCGGTATAGCCGAGTGTTGCTATTAAGTCGATCACTTGTTGCTCGGAGAGGAGGGTACGAATCTCTAAGTGCGTTGTTGAAGCCTCAAAAGAAATAACGTCTTGATTAGATTCTAATAAAGATGAAAGTTTTTTGACGCAGCCGCCACAGCTTAAGCCTGAAAGGTTTAGTTCGTAGTGATTTCCTGCTTGGTAACCAAGAGATTCAATCGACGAGACGAGCTCTTTAAGAGAAGACTCGGTTTTGACCTCTACTTGCGTCGGGGACAAATTGAGGATCTCCACATCGTGATTTGCATGTAAAGCCTTCTCAACTTTTCTCGCACAGCCCATGCAGTTGAGCCCTGATAAAGGTATAACTAACTGATACATAATCTGCACCTCAATAGTAGTGATGCTATGAGCTTAAACCTTCCTGCAAGGGTAAGGTCAATACCCATTTGCTACTCACAACAATTTCGTCAAAATCTCTCGAATCCCACAAGTGCACGGTCATTTTACTTGCGAGTGATCTCAAGGTTTTTTCTCTTTGAATATAAAGTTCCGTTAAAACACCTAAAAGATGAATGAAGTCGCTCACGTTTTTTAGATACTCTCAATGTCAGTTCAGTGTCAAAACGTACTTTTAACGTTTTTTATTTTTTATATTTGATGTTAACCAATTGTTTTTTATTGATTTATTTTATTTTTGATCTTCTCATTTTGAAGTCGCTCAGATTGCTGTAGCGAAAGTTTTTTAGTGCGAAAAAAGTTTGTCATATTTGCCCCGTCCAAACACTGTTTCAAGTTCCTGCCATGTCCTAGTTAGTGAATTTGAAAATGGAAAAAACTAAAAATATAGGGGTTTATAATGTCTTACCTAAAGAAAAGCCTACTTGCCACGGCAATTACCGGCATGATGTTCAGTGGTGCTGCATTTGCTGATGGTGCAAACAGTGACGCAGCAAAAGAGTTTCTAACCAAAGATTCATTTTCTTATGAAGTTTACGGAATCATCGCGATGCAGGCCGCGTACCGCGATTACGATTCTGGTAGCAAAGCAACGGACGATGATTTGGGTGGCATGCAGCTAAACAACGAATCTCGTATTGGTTTCCGTGGTAAAAAACAATTTGCTAACTTCGACCCTACTTTTATTTGGCAAATCGAAGGCGGTTATGTAGACCCTAGCTTTGGTGGCGAGGGCGCAGGTCTTGGTGAACGTGACACATTCGTCGGTTTTGAAAGTGCATCTTGGGGTCAAATTCGTCTGGGTCGCGTTTTGACACCTATGTACGAATTGGTTGACTGGCCAGCATCTAACCCTGGTCTCGGCGATGTATACGACTGGGGTGGTGCTATTGGTGGCGCCAAGTACCAAGACCGTCAATCAAACACTATCCGCTGGGACTCTCCAATGTTTGCTGACAAATTCTCCCTAGATATCGCAGCTGGTGCAGGTGATAAAGCAGGTCTAGGTGAAGGGGATGACTACTGGGGTGGTATCGCAGCACACTACAAAATTGGTCCTATCCAGTTAGATGCGGCATATGAAGGTAACCGTAATATCAAGATGGAAAGCCAAACGTGGGAAAACAACACGTACTTGATAGGGGCACAAGGCTGGTTTGATAACGGGATCTCTTTCTTTGCGCAATACAAATACATGGAAGCGGACGCAAGCAATGGTGTGAGTGAAAAGCAAGATGCAATGTCTGCCGCTATCATGTACACCACGGGTGATTGGCAATACAAACTGGCTTACGCCGCTAACTTTGATCTCGAGCGTGATGGTAAGAAAATTAACGATACAGCGGACGATGTGTTATCAGCACAAGTTATGTATTTCGTAGACCCATCGGCAGTGCTGTACGTACGTGCTCGTACTCTAGACTTTGGCGACGGTGCGTCTCAATTAGATAAACCAACAGAAGCACGTTGGAAGTCTGCTGACTACGACGAGTTCTCTGTAGGTGTTGAATACTACTTCTAATTAAAGAAGCAGCTAAAAGGGCGGAAACGCCCTTTTTATCTTGATACTTATTCAAATAAGCCTTTGAAATGACTGGCCTGTAAGTTTTAGAGGCTTATCTAAATTGGTATAAAGTGAGAAACCATGATGAAAAAAACAACGACACTTCTCGGACTTTGCGCAATGCTTTCGGCGCCAGCTTTTGCAGCTCAACTCACTCTGCAATCTGAATTAGTTCCTCGCGTTCTCAACGGCGAGTTCGTCTACCCTGAGTGGATATCCAAGAATAACAGCATCGAGTTAAAAGATGGGGAAAACCAATTGGCGGTAACGGTTGGACAAATTGTATTTGAAGATGGAAAGCGCCGTAAATTCGATTCGCAGCCGCTGGTATTAGAGTTTGATGCAGAAAAAGACACCGAGCTTTCTCTGACTTATCAAACATTCCGTACTATTGAAGAGGCGAGAGCCTTCGAACTCGATCCTAAAGTGGTATTGAAAGACAAAAACGGAAAAGAAGTGGCATTCTCTATGGTTCAACTTCGTAAAGGTGGTTTGCAAGGTTTTCGTGATTACGAACGAGAAGTTGCCGACTATAACAACGCAATGAATAAAGAATCGACCAAGGCAAGCATTGCGTCTTCTCCAGCGGAAACCAAAACAATCAAAGCATCGTTTAATGAATTGAGCCGTGAAGAGCAGCAAGAATTTATGCAATGGGCAATGCGTAACCTGAAGTAATTTCGTCTCGTGCTTTAACAGTAAATAGCAGGGCTGTGCCTTTTTGGTTCTGCCCTGTTTTTATTTCTGTTGTCAAACCGATTGTAGAATTGACTTACGGTGGTAAAATGTCGCCACTTTTATCCTTGACATTACAACGAGAGATCTCTCGTTGCTCATTACCCCTAAGGAACTCAAATGACGGTTAAAACTCGTTTTGCTCCTAGCCCAACTGGCTATCTACACGTTGGTGGTGCGCGTACTGCACTTTACTCTTGGCTATACGCTAAAAACCAAGGTGGTGAATTCGTTCTACGTATCGAAGATACAGACCTTGAGCGTAACTCTCAGGAAGCGGTTGATGCAATTCTTGAAGGTATGGAATGGCTAGGCTTGGAGTGGGATGAAGGTCCTTACTACCAAACTCAACGTTTTGACCGTTACAACGAAATGGTTGATAAGCTTCTTGCTGAAGACAAAGCTTACAAATGTTACGCGTCTAAAGAGCTGCTAGATGAAATCCGTGCAGAGCAAGAAGCAAATAAAGAAATGCCTCGCTACGATGCTAACCATCCAAAAATCAAAGCAGCAAACGAAGCGGCAAAAGATGGCGATCCATGTGTTATCCGTTTCCGTAACCCGAAAGAAGGCAGCGTAGTATTTGATGATCAAATCCGTGGTCGCATTGAAATCCGCAACGATCAAATGGATGACCTAATCATTCGTCGTACTGACGGTTCACCTACTTACAACTTCTGTGTAGTAGTGGATGACTGGGACATGGGTATCACGCACGTTGTTCGTGGCGAAGACCACATCAACAACACGCCTCGTCAAATCAACATCTACGAAGCACTAGGTGCGCCAGTACCTACATTTGCACACTGTGCAATGATCCTGGGTGATGACGGCGCGAAACTGTCTAAACGTCACGGCGCTGTATCAGTCATGCAATACCGCGATATGGGCTACCTGCCTGCGGCACTAAACAACTACCTAGTGCGCCTTGGTTGGTCTCATGGTGACCAAGAAATCTTTTCTCAAGAAGAGATGATCAATCTATTTAGCCTAAACGCAGTATCTAAGTCAGCGTCTGCTTTTAACACTGACAAACTGCAATGGTTGAACAACCACTACATCAAGAACTCAGATCCTGCGTACGTTGCTGAGCATCTACAATGGCATCTAGACCAACAAAAACTAGACGTAACGAATGGTCCTGCTATTACTGACGTGATCAAGCTGGTGGGTGAGCGTTGCAACACACTAGTTGAGCTAGCTGAGCAAATCCGTTACTTCTATGAAGATTTCTCTGAGTTTGAAGCGGGCGCAGCGAAGAAACACCTGCGTGGCGTGGCTAAAGAGCCTCTAGAACTTGCATTAGCGAAAGTGGAAGCACTAACTGAATGGACGACAGCGAACATCAAAGATGGCGTTATCGCAGCAGTATGTGAAGAGTTGGAAATCGGCATGGGCAAAATCGGTATGCCATTACGTGTTGCTGTAACAGGCGGCGGTCAGTCTCCTTCTGTCGATGCAGTAATGGAGCTGGTTGGAAAAGAGCGTTGTATTGCTCGCATTAAGATGGCGCTTGAGTTCATTGCTGAGCGTGAAGCAAACGCATAATTGCTTTGAACTGAACGTTCTTTTTGAATAAATAGTCACAAAGCCGCGGTGAGCAACCGCGGCTTTTTTGTATCTTCAATTTAGATAACGAGAAACTTTCTCTCATATTGGTGAATGAAGAGATGGTTTCACCTGTAATATTACCTCAATATGGATAAGATTTTTTAATCCAAACATCGTTGGCGTGAATAAAAAACGAGCGATTATATATCAAATATCTGATTGATTTTTATCCATGTTCCTTAAAGTTCCATTTTGTTTGTCTCATTTTTAAGAAAAACCTTTGCTTTAGCTATGTTGTTCCAAAAATTAAAGCAAACGTTTGCGTGGTGATTGCGTGGGGATTTTTTTGCTTAAGATCACATGTTGTCGAGATTTATGATGACAATAAATTGACAGAATTGGGATTTTTCTCGCGATTTCTTAGCGTTATAGTTCATCCCGTCAGCGATACCGAGATGGCGATATGTATCACTGAACAGGAAATGTACGTAAGTTGCTTCCATAAAAAAAATGCATGTGCATAAAAAGAAGCTGACTAAGTATCTCACTCAAGGAATGAATAAAAAGAATTGAAATACAACGTCAGTCAGACGGCGCATTTCGGCATCTAACAAAAGAACTTCTTTAGAGGAATCAATAATGAAAAAATTAGCAGCGGTAATTTCAGCGTCTCTACTTATGGCTTCAGCAGCACAAGCAGAAGTATACGTTGGTGGTAAGATGGGTAAGTCATGGATGGAAGACGCGTGTGTAGCGGGCCAGGCTTGTGACAAAGACGATTCTACTCTTGGCGCTTTTGTTGGTTACGAAATGAATAAATACTTCGCAGTAGAAGCGGGTTTCGACAACATCGGTGATTTTAACCAAACTTCTTTCGGTGGCCACGTAGAAGCAATCACTCTTGCTCCTAAATTTAGCCTACCAATCACTGAAGACATCGCACTTTACGGTAAAGTGGGTGGCGCTTACGTAATGTTTGATGGCAAAGATGATTACTCTTACCTAGGCGCGGCTGGTCTTGAATTCAACCTAAGCCAAAACGTAACAGCTCGTGCGGAATACCAAACACTGACTGACATCAGCAACGATGTAACTCGTGCGACAGGTAACACTGCAACACTAGGTGTTTCTTTCAAATTCGGCGGCAACGATGAGCCAGTAATCGTAGAAGAGCCAGTTGTTGTTGAAGAAGTGGTTGTAGAAGAAGTGGTAGAAGAGCCAGTTGTAGTTACGAAAACATTCGAAACTCAAACAATTGGCACAGGTAGCTTCGATCTAAACAGCACAACTCTAAAACCAGAGAGCGCTGCAAAACTTGATAACCTAGTTGCTTTCCTAAACGAGCACCCACAAGCGAACGTTGAAGTTGTAGGTTACACAGATACGTCTGGTCCAGCAGCTTACAACCTAAAGGTTTCTGAAAAACGTGCTGAGTCTGTTGCTAACGCGCTCGTTGAAAAAGGTATTGATTCATCACGTATCCAAGCTCGTGGCGAAGGTGAAAACAACCCAATCGCTTCAAACGACACTCGTGAAGGTCGTCAACAAAACCGTCGCGTAGAAATCGTTGTTCCAGAATTTGAATACCAAGTTCAGCAATAAGCTCCTATTCGACCGTAGTATAGAAGACTGAAGCTGAAAGCCCCAAAGAGTTCGCTCTTTGGGGCTTTTTATTTCTCTTTAAAAACTGACTGAAATGTTCAAAGTGGCTAGGTATTACTTAAGATCAATGCTGTTTAAACGCCCCATAAATGTCAGGATCTCCAAGTTATCTTTATGTGCTTCTAACAACGCTTTTTTGGTTTGCATGTAGGCGGCAAGTTTGCCGTACTTACTAATAGAGCGAACCACCGTTTTATATTTATACTCACCGTCATCATTGAACTCTCGCCACTTGGCGATGTAACACGTATCTCGGTTGTCAGGGTTTTCAAGAGTAGGGTTAGGCTTGTGAACGATTTTAGGCTCAACGCTATGTGGAAGCCTGGTCATTAAGTAAGGGTCTTTCAAAAGACGTCGCCAGAATTTGCCCCACATTTGCCGGCCTAACTCGTTTCTCAGCTTAATGGCTTTTTGTAAGCCTTTCTTTTCTCCAATACGAACAAATCCTACCGAGCGGTGTAGTACCGTATCCTCGGGGGTATGGATATGTATCTTAAAGGCTGTCTTGCCTTTAGAAATAAAGCGGTGTCCAGTGTTAGTTATTAAATTGCTCTTAGACATAGTGCTAACTAATAATTTTATTAATAGCTAAAAGGGTAAGCAAAACTCATAGATAATTAAAGTAATAAAATACAAAACTGTAAATAGGGCTTGTTGAAATGATTTCAAGGGGAAGAAGTCAGATCAGTAGAAGGGTTTATCCCGTAACCGAAACACCCGATCCGATCATATTGATTACTGGGAAGATTATCTAACACGGTGTACTAGGGGGAGCAGTGCGAGGCTTGAAATTGAAGATACAAAAAAGCCTTAGCTCAAGTGGGAGCTAAGGCTATGATATGGCGCCCCCAGTAGGATTCGAACCTACGACCTGTCCCTTAGGAGGGGACTGCGCTATCCAGCTGTGCCATGGGGGCGTAATACCAATAGTTGCAGTTCATTGCACTGTTTTACTGAGTTCAAATCTAGCAATCTACCAGATCTGTATCAGCATCACGTTGAACGATTCGCTACGGTCATTGGTATAATCAAATAAGATGCGCTGCCTATGATATTCAAAAGTGAGCATATCTCAAGACTTAATGTTTGCTTTTATAGGATCTTGTTCATTACGTCGCCAATTTGAACGCTAGATGCTAAATTTGGCTGATCAATCGTCAGTTCCGCTTCGTGTTCGTATATGCGTGATACCGTTAATGTAATTTCGCTTTGCGAGACTTTGTTTCTTGGCAATCCATTTTGGTCGATAAACGACGCGGTGTGCCAAAGCTGCAATTTGTCTCCCTCTTTTACGCCGTGCATACGGCCGAGATCCATCGTTACGGTATTACCGAAGACTGCCACAACCTCTGGCAATGTAATTTTGCAAGACAGCTCCGACTCCAGATCCAACATAATATTGCGACTAACGCGAAGCATCATCTCGCCATAGGTCGATGCCCAAAAACGTGCACTACGAGTGTCCACTTGACTCGTCTTAGCAAATGGCCAACGCGCGACCTCACGGTAGGCTTTGTTGAAGATTTCATGGCCAGTTTTACCATCAAATACTTTCATTTCTAACGCAAACTGACGATTGATGATGTCATCTTGCAATAGTTGAGATTCGACCGTTGCAGTGAGATCGGTTATGACCCCTCCAATGATGTATTGTGCGCCATTGTCTTGTGCGATCATTTGAGTGCGAGCAGGATAGTTGCTGCTTATTGAGTAGTCCGTTGTACCAACAGACACAAAGCTGCGTGAGGTTTGATCAAGTTGACGGTTCACTACGTGGCTAAAATCGTCACCAACTTGATAAATTTGTCCCATCACTGCTTGTTGTGGTGATGCGACCTCAATATTGCCGACCAGCATTGTCTTTTTGTATTGATCGGTGTGGCAACCCGTTGCCGATGGATAAATATCAACGCGGATTTTTACCTCGACTTTACCGCGACGTTTGCGTTCAGACTCGACCAAAATGTAACGGACTTCATGATTGGTAAACTGGTATTCGTTGCGGCTTTCTTCTAATAGCGGCATCAAGTTGCTAATACTGCCAATATCTGCGCCCGAAAAATTGACGGCTTTGAACAGCGCGTCTTCCAACGCATGGAGCCTTGCCGTCTCTTCTGAAGAAACGATGGTGGCAACGCCTGTGACTTCATACCAAGATGCCATTACCTTAAAAGGCACAAGCATCACTAAAGTGATTGAAAACAGACTGTTTAATATTTTTTTCATTGGTTACAACCGTTCGGGTATAAATATTGCTTTAACAAATTCAGTGAAGTTTGGTGGGTTTTTCTTCGTTAGGCAAACAAAGAAAAGCAAAGACTGTTCCAATATTCACTTTCTTGGAAAGGAATTAATAAAGAACGGTATCACCTAAGATTATCTGGAGAATCAAACCATGAAAAAGTGGCTTGTCGCCGCATCGATGATGACGCTTCTGACATCGTGCGCGTACTCACCGATTTACAATGGTAAAGAACCTTACTCGGGAAGCCAGTTCATGCTGATGGATAGTCCGCGTCATACGATGGACTTTTTCATTGAGAGCATGACAGAAGACCTGATGGTTTCTAATGTGGCAGTATCAGCGCGGACACCGATTGCGATTACCTCGTTTGTTGATCTACAAAATATGGATGCAACAAACTGGTTAGGTAACTCGGTCTCTGAAGGTTTTATCCATCAGTTTCAGCGCCGAGGGTTTAAAGTGGTTGATTTCAAAACTACGGGCTCTATTCAAGTGACGCAGCAGGGCGATTTTGCTTTAAGTCGTGATTGGCAAGATTTAGCTCAAGAGCAGCAAATTCAGTATGTACTGACCGGAACAATGCTGCGCCAAGAGGGCGGAGTGCTTGTCAATGCACGCGTGGTTGGCATGCAAAGCCGTGTAGTTGTAGCGACAGCGCAAGGTTTCCTTCCGGCTGACCGTATTGGGCGTGACTTAGATACGTTAAATAGCATCCGCACACAAGATGGTGTGTTGATTCGTTCTGACCCTACCATTCGTCAGCCGTACACTGTGATTCTCCGTCCATAGGATAGAAGCATGAAGAAGTTATTATTTATTGTTGCCACACTGATATTGGTTGGGTGTCAGCCATTACAACAGATGCGTCAAGATGAAATCTTAGTGGCGGTGGGTTACGCCAGCGTCAGTGAGCAAACAGGCCGCACAGTAGAAGAAAAGCGTGTACGAGCAATGCGCGCATCAAAAATTGATGCTTATCGTGAGCTAGCAGAGCAAGTTTATGGCATGCGTGTTAGTGGACGTGCAGAGCTGCAAGACCAGCGTTTGGGTATTGAAAGCACCACTGGTGCCGTCGATGGTGTAATTCGTGGTGCAGAAGTTGTGCGTAGTTATCTTGTTGAAGACAGTTATGTGACTGAGCTGCGTCTGGATATCCGTAAGATGGATAAGCTACGTGATTATGGAGAAGTTCAGCAGGTACCTGAGAAGCGTCAGCAAACCTTGTTTTAAACCATTTCACTAGACAGATAATCTTTTTGAGCGGCTGATTGGTAACAATGAGTCGCTTTTTTTATATCTACGTGAGCGCGGGAATTGAGGGTAGGAGTGACGTTTAAGCTTTTATATTGGTGCCAAGCGTCGAGATGGTGTGGGTTTTTCCGCCCGCATTGTAGGTCATGCCAACTTTGCCATGAGTTCGCTGAAGCATGTTGTTGAGTTTATTGAAGCTCAGCTGTGCGCGACTAAGCGATTCGCCATTTACTTGGTTAACTTGTTGACAGTCGAGGACGATCGATTGGATTTGAGCAACAACCTGACTTAGGTGCTCATCTTCAGTAAGTTGATTGACGTGCGGGTGAGAGGCGATTCGCTGATCAGTTGTTCTGAGCTGATCAATGAGCGTCATCTTCTGTTTGGCAATGTTCTCAATCTCGGTAGAGACACGCGCCGTGATTGCTTGTGTTTCTTGGCGTAAAACAGCGGAAAGTGCCTTAGCATTTTCTAGCTGGAAATTAACGAGATCGACTAATGCTGCCATAAAATACTTACCTTCGGCCTAAGTCAGTTAGCTTTTGCCTTGCAATTCGTTTTCAAACTTAATCATGTTGTCAGCCAATTTTTCAGGATCGACTTTGTATGAACCGTTTGTGATAGCTTCTTTGATTGCTGCAACTTTGGCGCTGTCATATGCCGGAGAAGCTGCCATATCCTTCTGGAGTTTACTGACGGCTTTACTTTGCTGGCTGAGTGATACTGCGTCTTGTTGCGCTGGCGCCTTTTTTGATTCTGTCGTGCTGGTAGCATTGGAATCGTTACGTGTAGGAGCACGACTTGTTGTCGTCATCATTTGCCCTGAACGTATATTATCTATACCTGCCATGTTTAACCTTTGCCTTGTATCGTAATACTGGTATCCAGACTATCGACCAGCGCAAAAATAACTTTAGTCATTTTTTGCATTTTTATTGATCAGTTTAAACACGCTACCAGTGGGTATTAAAAATTAACAGTGATTTCCGCAATGTCAGTCACTATGCCTTCTATTATACGTTGTGACTTATCATTTTTCACTCTTACTTGATCGCCAGCTGAACCATCCTGCAATGCTGTGCCTTGCGTTGTGATCGTCATGCCAGAATTCACCGCTTTGATAATGACCTTTTCATTTCGGCATACCACACAAACATCATTTCTCTCTACGACATCGCCTAAACGAACATTACGCTTTAGCTTTGCCCCAACCACTTGATCGTAGCTAGAAAATCCATCTTTACGAAAGCGCTGTAGCTCGATCATGGAAGTGGTAACATCCGATGCGCTGACGATTTCTCCTCTCCCTAATGTTCGTGTCGCGACGATCATTGGTACTGATACCGAGATCCTCACAGGGACATAGACTTTCCAGTCATCCGGTTGGCATTCCACTAACACATTGATGTTACTTCTCGTGCTGCTGGTGGAAGAGGCAGATGTATCTAATGGAACAGGGCAATCCGTTGCTTTTATTCTCGAGTCGATCTCTGCCGCATTAACAGATAGCTCGCCACCATCAGGCTGATCAACCGTAGCAAGAATATGTTGTTCTGCTGCTGTTTTTATTTGCTCGATCTGATTATCTGAAGCTGAATGAACAAAAAAGCTAAACATACTGAGCAAAATGCCGATAGACTTAGCGTACTTTGTAATTAGCGCTCTACATATTGTCATAGTCAATGGTGTCGAAGTGAAAGTGAAATACGCCATACTGTCTCCCTGGTATCGTGCTTGCCAGTGGTAGAGTATCATTTAAAAACAAAAAGTTTGAGATGGAGATGAGCATATGACGGGGATTCTTGACTCGGTGAATCAGCGTACGCAACTCGTCGGTCAGAACCGATTGGAATTATTGACCTTTCGACTGATGGGCCGACAGCGCTACGGCATTAACGTATTCAAAGTGAAAGAAGTACTACAGTGCCCTAAGCTGACTTCAATGCCAAATCTACACCCTCTGGTTAAAGGTATCGCTCATATCCGCGGCCATACCGTGTCCGTTATTGATTTGAGCCTGGCAATTGGTGGCCGCCCAACCACTGATTTAGATAAATGTTTTGTTGTTATTGCAGAATTTAACCGTACGATCCAAGCATTTTTGGTATCATCGGTTGAGCGTATTATCAATATGCATTGGGAAGCGATTTTGCCACCGCCAGACGGTGCAGGTAAAGCGCACTACTTGACTGCCGTGACAAACATTGACAATGAGCTGGTTGAAATCCTTGACGTTGAAAAAATCCTGGCAGAAATTGCGCCAGTTGATGAAACGATGGATTCCGCTATTGGCGAAGAAATCGCACAAGCAGAACAAGAAAAGCCTATTGTACGCCGCATACTGATTGCTGATGACTCGACGGTCGCGCGTAAACAGGTAGAGCGTGCGATTACATCCATCGGTTTTGAGGTCGTATCTGTCAAAGACGGCAAAGAAGCGTACAATAAGTTGATTGAAATGGCTCAAGAAGGCAATATCTACGATCAAATTTCGTTGGTTATTTCCGATATTGAAATGCCAGAAATGGACGGCTATACCTTAACGGCTGAAATTCGCAGACATGCCGATTTGAAAGACCTTTATGTTATCCTCCATTCTTCATTAAGTGGTGTATTCAACCAAGCTATGGTTGAGCGTGTAGGTGCCAACACCTTCATTGCGAAATTTAACCCAGATGAGTTGGGTAACGCGGTTAAATCTGCATTAACACAATAAAAGAGACATTAATGACTGCTATTACAATCAGTGATCAAGAGTATCGTGACTTTAGCCGTTTTCTAGAATCGCAATGTGGCATCGTGTTAGGTGATAGCAAGCAATACCTCGTGCGTAGCCGACTGAGTCCTTTAGTGACGAAGTTTAAGCTCGCATCGTTATCAGATTTGCTACGTGATGTTGTTACAGGGCGTAATCGAGAATTACGAGTCGCCGCTGTGGATGCGATGACGACTAACGAAACCTTGTGGTTTCGAGATACTTATCCGTTCACGGTTTTAGCTGACAAATTATTGCCAGAAGTAGCGGCAAGCAAGCGCCCAATTAAGATCTGGTCTGCTGCCAGTTCATCGGGCCAAGAACCGTATTCTATTGCAATGACGATCCTGGAAACGCAACAGCGCAAGCCGGGCTTGTTACCAAACGTGTCCATTACAGCCACAGATATTTCGGCAAGTATGCTCGAGATGTGTCGTGCAGGGGTGTACGACAACTTGGCTTTGGGTCGCGGGCTTTCACCAGAACGTCGTCGCACCTTCTTTGAAAATGCGGACGGTGGTCGCATGAAAGTCAAAGATAACGTCAAGCGTTTGGTGAACTTTCGTCCACAAAACTTGATGGACAGTTACGCACTGATGGGTAAGTTCGACATCATTTTCTGTCGTAACGTATTGATTTACTTTTCTCCAGAAATGAAATCTAAAGTGCTTAACCAAATGGCGAGCAGTTTAAACCCTGGTGGCTACTTGCTGTTAGGGGCATCAGAGTCGCTAACTGGTCTGACTGATAAATTTGAAATGGTGCGCTGTAATCCGGGCATCATTTACAAGCTTAAATAGCGGTATCTCTTCATTGATATAAAAGCCTGACTTCGTGTCAGGCTTTTTTGTTTGTTACCTTTCTGCGCCGAGCGCTTCATGTATCACTCAATTAGTTGAAGCGCGTTTTTGCCTTGTGCCCTCAACACGGTGTATCTTTATTAAGTGAACAAAGTGATACGACATGACATTCCAGTTACTTTGGCTCACTTATTGCTATTTCAATTCACGGTAACCACTAGGTTGGTGTAATGCTTTAGGTTTTGGCATGCTAATTGCTTTTTGGTTATCAATCACGGTCAGTTCTTAATTGTAGAGGCAAACATGGCTATATCTTTTGACAATGCACTAGGCATCCACCAGCACACGGTGGGCGTACGTGAGCGCAATGCAGAGGTGATTTCCACCAACATCGCACAAGCAAACACGCCTGGTTACAAAGCAAGAGGTTTAGACTTTGCGAAGGAATTGCAAGCGGCAACATCTGGGGCAAGCATTGGTCTTAGTCGCACAGATGGTCGGCATATTCCTGCCACTACAACGTTGGTTGGGGACAAGTTATATCGTCTTCCTACGCAACCAGATACGGGAGATGGCAACACGGTAGACTTGGATTTAGAGCGTAACTTGTTTATGCAAAACCAAATCAGACACCAAGCATCACTCGACTTTCTAGGCAGCAAATTCAAGAACTTAACCAAAGCAATCAAAGGGGAATAATTTAGATGAGCTTATTTAACGTTTTCAATGTGACAGGTTCCGCAATGAGCGCTGAATCCGTTCGTCTGAATACTACCTCAAGCAACTTGGCGAACGCCGACAGTGTCAGCAGCTCTGCGAAAGACACTTACAAAGCGCGTCATGCAGTGTTTGGTGCAGAGTTAAGTAACGCCATGCGTGGCGGTGATACGGTGCCAGTGAAAGTGATGGGTATTGTAGAAAGTGATAAACCGCTGAGTGCGGAGTACAACCCAGACCATCCCCTTGCAAACGAAGAAGGCTACATTTACAAGCCTAACGTCAATGTAATGGAAGAAATGGCAAACATGATTTCAGCTTCTCGTGCATACCAAACTAATGTACAGGTCGCTGATTCTAGTAAACAAATGCTGCTGCGTACGCTGCAGATGGGTCAATAAGGATAAGGGGGTAGCGTATGGCCGGAATTAACAACGTTGGTCAAAGCGGCTTGTCCTATATCGACCAGCTTAAAAGTCTACAAGAGAGTAACAAGAAAGCGGAAGAGAGCACGGGTAAGCAGGACCTAAAACAGGAAGACTTCTTATCATTGCTCACGAAGCAACTGTCTCAGCAAGACCCTTTTAAGCCGGTAAGTAATGACCAGATGATTGCGCAAATGGCTTCATTTGCGACCGTTGATGGCATTGGCAAGATGAACACTCAGTTTGAGAGTTTGAATTCGTCAATGACATCAAATCAAGCGTTACAAGCTTCCTCTTTGGTAGGGCGTGACGTATTGGTCCCAGGAGCAGCAGGTGTGAAGCAGGACGACGCACCAATGGCGGCAATGGTTAAGCTTTCACAATCTATCGATAATCTGTTTGTTCGTGTAGAGGATGAAGCTGGCCAACTGGTTCGTACCTTTGAGGTAGGGGCGAAACCAGCCGGCGACACGCGTGTGCTTTGGGACGGTAAAGATGAAAGCGGAAATCCACTGCCAGCTGGCAAATACAAAGTGAAAGCGTCTGGCTTAGTTGAAGGGGAGTCGCAAGAGTTCCCAGTATCGACATACGCCAACGTAAACAGCGTATTGCTTGGCAAAGGTGACGGAAACGTATTACTCAATCTGGCTGGTTTTGAATCGCCAGTTCGACTTGCAGAAGTATTGGAAGTCGGCAAAGCGTAGTCATAGCTCGCTAGATTAGGAGATTTTGGAATGTCATATGTATCTTTAAGCGGTTTGTCCGCCGCCCAACTGGATTTGAACACCACCAGTAACAACATTGCGAACGCCAACACTTACGGCTTTAAAGAGTCCCGTGCTGAGTTTGCTGATGTCTACTCTAACTCTTTATTTACTAACGCAAAAACCACACCGGGTGGTGGTGCGCAAGCAAGCCAAGTGGCACAGCAGTTCCATGAAGGCTCTAGCATTTACACCAACAACCCAATGGATTTGCGTGTTTCGGGGACAGGTTTTTTCGCTGTAGCGAAAGAGCGTCTAACTCCACAACAGAATGAACTGACACGTAATGGTGCATTTCACTTAAATAAAGAAAACTACATGGTGACCGCGAACGATGAGTTCTTATTAGGTTACCAAGTGGACCCAAGCTCTGGTGAGGTTTCTTCATACGAGCCACAACCCATCAATATTCCTGCTGAATTTGGTAAGCCAAAACAAACAGCAAACATTGAAGTGGGTGTGAACTTGCCAGCGAACGGCGATTTGAAAGATCCAACGCAGTTTGATTTTTCAGACCCAGATACATACAACCGTTCAACCTCTTCGACAATTTATGACTCGATGGGTCAGTCTTACAAGCTAACGACGTATTACTTGAAAGATCAGACTCAGCCAAATACATGGAACACTTACTACACCGTGACAGATAAAGAAGGTGAAAAGCCTTTAAATGTTGCGGCTGGTGATGCGCAAACGCCAACAGGTCATGTGGGGCATACCATGAAGTTCAACAACGATGGTACGTTGGCGAGCTTGAACAATGGTCAGCCAATCACTTCTGTGGCTCTGGGCGATCCGGCGACGAACACGACACCAGTCGATATGAATGGTGCCGATCCTGCGCAGACGCTTAACTTCGGCTTAGGCTCAGCAACACAGTTTGCGGCTCCGTTCGAACTGACTAAGTTTGACGAAGACGGTGCAACGACGGGCTTCCTAACCAAAGTTGACTTCGATGAAAACGGCAGCGTATTGGGAACTTACTCAAACGGTGAAAACGTTACATTGGGTCGTGTTGCTCTCGTACGTGTTCCAAACGAGCAAGGTCTGGATAAGAAAGGCGGCACTCAATGGGATTCAACGCAGTTCTCTGGTGACAAGATCTGGGGTGAATCAAATAAAGGCTCTTTCGGCACCATCAATAACGGTATGCTGGAACAGTCAAACATTGATATGACGCAGGAGTTGGTGGACCTGATCTCTGCTCAGCGTAACTTCCAAGCAAACTCACGTTCGCTAGAAGTACACAACCAACTACAACAGAATATCTTACAGATCCGCTAGAGCACTAGCTGGGTCATTCGATACTCTGCTTGAGTAAGCAATGGCGTGTGATTGCTTCTTAGTAATTACCGCTTTGTTCATTTTCATCATGACATTCATCTGATGCTTAGCCTGAATACACCTCACTCAGGCTAAGCATGCTTTGATCTACGATTTGCCGCTGTTGCCGCCGTATGGATCAAAACCTTGCCTCTCGTTACAGTTTTCTGCCTCTATTGACCTCTTTTCATTGTTGATTTTTAATTCAAAGTATTGATTAATAAGTCTATTTTTGTTTTGGCATAACTATTGCTTTCTACTCCGTGTACAGAGAGATTTTTTGGAGTAATTTATGGATCGCGCACTGTTTCTCGCAATGAGTGGCGCCAAGCAAAATATGCAGGCACTACAATTGCGCGCTAATAACTTGGCTAACGTAAGCACGACCGGATTTCGGGCTGATTTAGCACAGGCTCGCTCAATGCAGGCTTATGGTGAAGGCCATCCTTCACGTGTATTCAGCATGACAGAGCGTCCAGGGCATAACTTTGCTCAAGGTAGCGTGATTACAACAGGGCGTGATCTGGATGTGACGATTGAAGGCAGCGGTTGGATATCGGTACTCGATCATACAGGGAAAGAAGGGTTGACCCGTAACGGCAACCTAAAAGTCGATCAAAATGGCATGCTTACCAACGCAAGTGGTCATTTGGTGCTGGGTGAAAACGACGCGCCGATTACTTTGCCTATCCCTCTCTCCAAAATTGAAATCGGTCGGGATGGCACCATCTCTGTACTTCCTCAAGGTGCCCCGGCAGAAGAATTCCAAGCGGTTGATCGCATTAAGCTCGTTAAGCCTAATGATCAAAGCTTGTTTAAAGACACCAATGGCTTATTTCGCCATAAAACTCCAAACCAACCTTACGAAGCAGACGCGACTGTTAGTCTCCAGACGGGAGCGATAGAAGGCAGTAACGTGAATGCCGTAGGTGAAATGACCGCATTGATTGACTTACAACGTCAGTTTGAAATGCAAGTCAAGATGATGAGCACAGCTGAAGAAATGGATAAATCTTCAGATTCACTGCTTCGTATGAGTTAACAGAGTTAGAGGTTCACTATGCATCCAGCACTATGGGTAAGTAAAACAGGTCTAGACGCCCAACAAACCAACATTGCCACGATTTCGAACAACTTGGCGAACGCTTCTACTGTCGGCTACAAAAAGAGCCGTGCAGTATTCGAAGATTTGTTCTATCAGAACATCAACCAGCCTGGCGGCCAGTCATCTCAGAACACGGAACTGCCAAGTGGCTTGATGTTAGGTGCGGGTTCTAAAGTGGTTGCGACGCAAAAAGTGCACACGCACGGCAATGCACAGACAACGACCAACGCACTGGACATGATGGTGGAAGGCGACGGTTTTTTCCAAGTGACATTGCCGGACGGCAACATCGGTTATACCCGTAACGGTCAGTTCACGCTAAATGGTGAAGGCACGTTAGTCACGTCGGGTTCTGGCTACCCTGTAGAGCCTGAAATTGTGATTCCAGAAGATGCGATTTCTATTACTGTCGGTACGGATGGTGAAGTGTCGGTTCGCGTCCGAGGTCAGCAAGACAACCAAGTCGTTGGTCAGCTAACCATTACAGACTTTGTTAACCCGGGTGGCCTAGAGCCAATTGGTCAGAACCTTTACTTACCAACGGGTGCCAGTGGCGATCCACAAGAGGGTGTTCCTGGTTTGGACGGTTTGGGGGAAATTCGTCAATCCATGCTGGAAGCGTCCAACGTGAATGTAACAGAAGAGTTGGTCAACATGATCGAAGCCCAGCGCGTTTACGAAATGAACTCAAAAGTGATCTCGTCAGTCGATAAGATGATGAGCTTCGTTAACCAGCAATTGTAACGATTAAGAGCAAGATTTGAGGAGCTCACGATGAAACGTATTTGCCTACTCGCTTTGATTGCTACGATGTCGGGCTGTGCCATGTTGGAACCGATTGAAACGGATGAAGTGACACAAGCAACCACTGTGGTCGACGCAGTAGAAGGCGATAAATCGAAAGAAGAGAGCAGCGGTATTGTAGATACTTTACGTGGTAGAAGTGATCCGGTTGCTGGCGACCCTGCGTGGGCTCCAATTCATCCGAAAAACAAGCCTGAGCATTACGCTGCTGCAACAGGTTCGTTGTTTAGCGCCGAGCACATTACCGATCTCTACGACGATTCTAAACCACGTGGTATTGGCGATATTATTACCGTAACACTGGATGAGACAACCAGTGCGACGAAAAGCGCAAATGCCGATTTATCGAAAACCAATGAAGCGCAAATGGACCCGCTTCAAGTGGGCGGAGAAGAGCTGCAAATTGGCGGAAAATATAATTTCTCTTATGACCTAAACAACTCCAACTCATTTGCAGGTGACTCTTCTGCAAAGCAGAGCAACAGCATCAGTGGTTACATCACTGTTGAGGTGATCGAAGTACTGGCAAACGGCAACCTCGTGATCCGCGGTGAGAAGTGGATGACGCTAAATACGGGTGATGAGTACATACGTTTAAGTGGCACTATTCGTCCGGATGATATTAATTTCGACAACACCATTGCATCAAATCGAGTTTCTAACGCAAGAATTCAGTACTCTGGCACTGGTTTGCAACAAGATATGCAAGAGCCAGGCTTCTTGGCACGATTCTTTAATGTAGCGCTATAACACGCCCTGCTGACGGCAATTTGACTGCAAGAGATAAGTAAGCATGAAAAAACTCCTTTTAGTACTGATGAGCGTTGCTCTGTTTTCTACCGTAGCCCAAGCCGCACGTATCAAAGACGTCGCGCAAGTGGCAGGTGTACGAAGCAACCAACTCGTGGGTTATGGTTTGGTTTCAGGCTTACCTGGTACGGGTGAAGCGAACCCGTTTACAGAGCAAAGTTTCGCCGCCATGCTGCAAAACTTCGGCATTCAGATGCCGCCGGGCACAAAGCCAAAAATTAAAAACGTTGCCGCAGTCATGGTTACGGCAGAATTGCCGCCTTTCTCTAAACCGGGTCAGCAAGTGGACGTGACAGTCTCTTCCATCGGAAGTGCTAAAAGTTTGCGTGGTGGTACGCTACTACAAACGTTCCTCAAAGGTCTCGACGGTCAAGTTTACGCGGTTGCTCAAGGTAACTTAGTGGTGAGCGGCTTCAGTGCTGAAGGCGCTGACGGTTCTAAAATCGTAGGTAACAATCCAACCGTTGGTCTTATCTCTAGTGGTGCGACAGTAGAGCGAGAAATTCCAAACCCATTTGGTCGTGGTGATTACATCACGTTCAACTTGCTTGAGTCAGACTTCACAACGGCTCAACGTATGGCGGATGCTGTAAACAACTTCCTTGGCCCACAAATGGCGAGCGCTGTTGACGCGACATCAGTGCGCGTGCGTGCTCCTCGTGACGTCAGCCAGCGTGTTGCGTTCTTATCGGCAATCGAAAACCTAGAGTTCGACCCAGCAGATGGTGCAGCCAAAATCATCGTTAACTCTCGCACGGGCACCATCGTAGTTGGTAAGCATGTGCGTCTTAAACCAGCAGCAGTAACGCACGGCGGCATGACGGTTGCGATCAAAGAAAACCTGAATGTTAGCCAGCCTAACGGCTTTTCTGGTGGGCAAACAGTAGTCGTACCAGACTCGGATATCGAAGTCAGCGAAGAGCAAGGCAAAATGTTTAAGTTCGAACCAGGCTTAACGTTGGATGATTTGGTCCGTGCCGTGAACCAAGTCGGGGCTGCGCCTTCGGACTTGATGGCAATTTTACAAGCATTGAAGCAAGCTGGTGCCATTGAAGGCCAGTTGATCATCATTTAATGGTTAGGAGGTAGGTATAATGAACAATCCTAACGACATTGGTTTTATCCATGACATCAGTTCTCTGGACACTCTGCGTCAAAAAGCAGTGAAAGAGGGAAAAGATGGCGAGCAAGAAGCATTGCATGCGGCTGCTCGTCAGTTCGAATCGATCTTCACCTCCATGATGTTGAAATCCATGCGTGAAGCCAATGAGGGCTTTGAGTCCAACATGATGAACAGCCAAAACGAGAAGTTCTACCGACAAATGTTGGATGAACAGATGGCGAGTGAATTGAGTTCGTCTGGTTCAATGGGACTGGCCGATATGATTGTTAAGCAATTAACGGCTGGGCAAGGGAACGACAAAAAAGAAACGGCTATGCGTGATGCGGCAAACAATGCTGCGGAATATCGTCGTGTTGACCCGAAAAAAGCGCGCGAGATTGAACAGCGCTTGATTGAATCTGGTCAACTATCTCGACCAAGCAATGAACCCACTCGATTCGATTCACCAGAATCCTTTGTTAACTCGATGAAGCCATACGCGGAGAAAGCTGCGAAAGCCCTAGGAGTCGAGCCATCTCTGCTACTTGCGCAAGCCGCTTTGGAAACGGGGTGGGGACAAAAGGTCGTGAAGAACGCGCGTGGCAGCAGCAACAACTTATTTAATATCAAAGCAGATCGAAGCTGGCAGGGTGACAAAGTGACGACTCAAACTTTAGAGTTCCACGATAACACGCCAGTGAAAGAGACGGCAGCGTTTCGCTCCTACTCAAGTTACGAAGACAGCTTTAATGACTTTGTACGATTTTTGAATGACAACCCACGTTACGAGACAGCATTGCAGAAACGCGGGAATTCAGAGTTGTTTATTCGCGGTATCCACAGTGCGGGTTACGCGACCGATCCGAATTACGCAGATAAAGTCCTGCAGGTGAAGGATAAAATCGAAAGTATGTAATGTCTCTGCGACAATTTATGACGTTCTCGAAGGCTTGCCATAGTGCAAGCCTTCACTTTATCTGAACATCTACGCCTTTCTATCACTTGGCACATCTTTTGCTTTTGATGTGTCTAGGTGATCGGTTTTGCCGATTTATATTTCGTTTTCGGGGGCATGTATGGCGTCAGATCTTCTGAATGTAGGTACTCAAAGTGTGCTTACTGCTCAGAGACAATTAAACACCACTGGTCATAACATTTCTAATGTTAATACAGAGGGTTATAGCCGTCAGTCTGTTATCCAAGGCACGAATGATCCGCGCATGTTTGGTGGTTCTACCTACGGCATGGGTGTGCATGTGGAAAATGTTCGCCGCTCGTGGGATCAGTTTGCCGTGAATGAACTGAACCTGTCGTCGACCAACAATGCCAACAAAACGGATACCCAAGGCAATCTTGATATGCTCTCTAGTATGTTGAGCTCTGTGGCATCGAAGAAAATTCCTGAGAACCTGAATGAGTGGTTCGATGCGGTAAAAACCATGGCAGATACCCCGAACGATTTAGGGGCACGAAAAGTGGTATTGGAAAAGGCGAAAATCTTCTCTGATACATTAAATGATTTCCACGAAACCGTGCGACTGCAATCTGATGTCACCAATAAAAAATTGGATATGGGCATTGAGCGCGTTAACCAACTTGCGTTGGAAATTCGCGATATTCATCGAGTGATGATGCGTACTCCCGGTCCACATAATGACCTGATGGATCAGCATGAAAAGCTGGTTACTGAGCTGTCAGAGTACACCAAAGTTACCGTAACCCCACGCAAAAATGCGGAAGGGTTTAATGTTCATATCGGCAATGGACACACTCTTGTTTCTGGCACGGAAGCAAGCCAGCTCAAAATGATCGATGGCTATCCGGATGTTCATCAAAGACGATTAGCAATGGTGGAAGGGAATGGCATTAAAGCGATCAAGTCTGATGATATGGATGGCAAAATCGGCGCTTTACTTGAAATGCGCGACAAACACATCCCACAACTGCAAGATGAAATGGGCCGTTTAGCGACGGGCTTTTCCTACAAAATTAATCAGCTGCAATCTCAAGGTCTGGATCTCAACGGCAAGATAGGTAAAGACGTATTTACCGACGTGAACTCTGAGCTGGTGGCAAAATCTCGAGTTTTTGCTGCGCCTGACTCACAAGCTGATGTTGCGGTTTACATCGAGGACATTTCCGCGATCAAAGGTGGTGAATATTCGCTGCGTTTTGATGGCGACCAATACAGCGTGACAACACCGAAAGGTGAGCAAATGTCGTTGAACATCGACCGTTCGGATTCGTCATTTGTTCTGGATGGTATGAAAGTGCAAATTGGTGAAGGCCTTGCCGCCGGTGAGCGCGTATTGCTCCGCCCAACGAGAAGTGGTGCAGCCATCATAAAGATGGAAACCAATGACGCAAAAGCTATTGCCGCACAAAGTTATGAAGCCTCAACCACTTTTGCCCAAGGTAACGCCAAGTTTAAAATTCGTGAGGCGGGGGATGTTAAAGAGTTTGAGGTTACCGTACAACCAACCGACGAGAAGCATGATAAGCCGTGGTTAAAGATCACGGATAACAAGGGTAATTTACTATCGGACAAATACTCATACCCGTTAGATAAAGATAACCCGAAGATTGAAATATCAGTGCCGAAAAGCCATCCGCTGTATAAAAACGGCGATGCAACCGTGTTTGAGTTGAGCGAAGGCGCACTGATGAATGATAAATTCACCGCAAACTTGGTGCCTTCTGAAGGTGGTAACGGCAACTTGAGAAAAATGCAGAAGATCCAAACAGACAAGATGATGGATGGAAAATCCAGTACCTTGATCGATGTTTATCATAACCTCAATACCGAAGTTGGACTGAAGTCTTCTACAGCAAACCGTTTAGCCTCCGTCGCTCGTTTAGAGCATGAAGCGGCGCAAGAGCGCGTTGCTTCTATTTCTGGTGTTAACCTCGATGAAGAAGCGGCCAACATGATGAAGTTTCAACAAGCGTACATGGCTTCATCACGTGTGATGCAAGCGGCGAATGATACCTTCAATACCATTTTACAACTGAGGTAAGGAGAAGAGATAAGTGCTAACCCGAATTTCTAGTTTCCATAACTATCAGTCCGTACAAAATGATCTGCGTCGTCAAGAGAATAAGGTTCACCACAACCAAGAGCAACTTGCTTCAGGGAAAAAGTTACTGAAACCTAGTGACGACCCCCTCGCTGCGCATTACATCCAAAACATTAGTCAGCAACAAGAACAGCTACAACAATATCTTAGCTCGATAGTGTTGGTGCGTAATCGTCTAGAAAACCACGAAGTTAATATCGCCAATGCGGAGAATTTTGCCGACGAGTCGAAGCGCTTAACGATGGAGATGATTAACGGTGCCTTTTCTGCTGAAGACCGACAAGCAAAGAAGCGTGAGTTAGAAGAGATTGCGAACAATTTCCTTAACTTAGTGAACTCGCAAGATGAATCTGGTAACTACGTGTTTGCGGGCACTAAGCCAAAAAGTCAACCATTCTATCGCGATAAAGACGGTAGTGTTCAGTACGCTGGAGACGATTATCAGCGCAAAATGAAAGTCTCTAGCATGCTCGAGATGCCAATGAACGATCCTGGCAGCAAGCTGTTTATGGAGATACCAAACCCATTTGGCGACTATCAGCCGAATTACGATCTACAAAACGGCTCTGAGCTGTTGCTAAACAAAGCCACTAACGTTGACGCGAAGGATGATGCGGCGTATCGCGTGACATTTGTCGATATGAATAACGGCAAATTTGGTTACCAATTAGAGCGTAACGGCAAAGTAGTGGATGCCGATGAGTTTTCTCCAGAGAAAGGGATTGAATACAAAGGCCTGAAAGTGCACGTAAAAGGCCAAATTACGCCTGGTGACAGCATTGAGATCGAAAAGCGGGCAGAGTTCAGCATTTTCGATACCTTCAAGGATGCAATGGCATGGTCAGACAAATCGGTTTCGGATACGTCGGCGACCGCCAAATTGCACCAAATGACAGAAGAATTCCACGCTGCTTTTATCCATTTGAATAAAGCGCGTACAGATGCCGGTGCTCGATTGAGTACGCTGGATATCCAAGAGCAAAATCATGAAGACTTTAATTTGTCTCTCGCAAAAGCGAAGAGCAACTTTGAGGACTTGGATTACTCTAAAGCCGTGATCGAGTTCAGTGAAAACTCGCGAGCGTTACAGGCATCGCAACAAGCATTCGGTAAGACCAAAGATCTAACGTTGTTTAACTACATCTAGTATGGCACTCATACACATTGTCTGATTTTGATGCCTTATGTGCAAAGCCTTAAGCGCGATAAGTCGGCGTAACCTGAGAGTCTGAGATGTCATGCGGCACGATTTTACCCAAAGCGGCAATGAGGCGGGAGGCAAGTCGGGCGGCAACAGGGCAGCGTTCAATACCCTTGGGCTAAGATGAGTCTGACAAACCTGAAATAGCTTAATGATAAAGCTAACTTATTGTTTATCTGATTCTTTTAAAAGTAGTTAAATAATTTACGTAAGTTGGCACACAAATTGTATTGAAAATATCAGAACAGATTTAGAGATTCTAAACCCTGCGTTTAAGGCAGATTTAGCAAGTAACTTTTACGGTCAGTGCTTATCCAAATGAGAGTAAAGCTGGCCGCTTCGCAAAAGCTTGCGAACTCAACAGGAGAGCAAAATGGCTGTAACAGTTAGTACTAACGTCTCCGCGATGACCGCGCAGCGTTACCTAAACAAAGCGACTGATGAATTAAACACGTCGATGGAGCGCTTATCTTCAGGACATAAGATTAACAGTGCAAAAGATGATGCGGCAGGTCTACAGATCTCTAACCGCTTAACTGCACAGTCTCGTGGCCTAGATGTCGCAATGCGTAACGCGAACGATGGTATCTCGATTGCACAAACCGCTGAAGGTGCGATGAATGAGGCAACCTCTGTCATGCAACGAATGCGTGACCTTGCGATTCAATCATCGAACGGTACTAACTCTCCAGCTGAGCGTCAGGCGATCAACGAAGAGTCAATGGCATTGATTGACGAGCTAAACCGTATTGCAGAAACCACTTCATTTGGTGGTCGTCGTCTATTGAACGGCTCATTCGGTGAAGCAGCATTCCAGATTGGTGCGAGCTCAGGTGAAGCCATGATCATGGGACTCACCAGCATTCGTGCGGACGATACTCGCATGGGCGGTGTGACCTTCTTATCTGAGAACGGTAAAGATAAAAACTGGAGTGTTGACCCAGCTAAATCTGACTTGAAGATCACGCTACCAGGTATGGGTGAAGACGAAGACGGCAATGTTGATGATCTAGAAATCAACATTAATGCCAAAGCGGGCGACGACATCGAAGAGCTTGCCACTTACATTAATGGTCAGTCTGATATGATTAATGCGTCTGTAAGTGAAGATGGCAAGTTGCAAGTTTTTGTCGCGCATCCAAACGTTCAGGGTGAGATTTCTATTTCTGGTGGATTAGCATCTGAGCTTGGCCTGAGTGATGAACCTATCAGAACGTCAGTACAAGATATTGATATGACCACGGTACAAGGTTCTCAAAACGCGATTTCTGTGCTGGATTCGGCACTGAAATACGTAGACTCGCAACGTGCAGACTTAGGTGCGAAGCAAAACCGTTTGAGTCACAGCATCAACAACTTGGCGAATATCCAAGAAAACGTTGACGCATCGAACAGCCGAATTAAAGATACAGATTTTGCGAAAGAAACCACGCAAATGACCAAAGCACAAATTTTGCAACAAGCAGGAACATCGATTCTTGCTCAAGCGAAACAGTTGCCAAACTCTGCAATGTCACTATTGCAGTAGTTTACTTAGCCTGTGCTCAATACATTCAGACGTGGATGGGAATGCAGGCTTTTGGCAAGCAACTTTACAATAGAATGAGCGGCTCTCTCATCTCTCACCTGCCAATCATTTTCAATGTAAAGTTGCACTCGGTATGCCGGAAATGTGTTCATTTCTCTTGATCTCCACATAGGCTCTGGCGACCAACCTAGCCCCAGTTCTCTCAAAGGAAAAGGGGCTTTTTCTCTTCTAATTCTTACGTCTATCGTCTGCGAACTTATCTTCAATTGTTTCCTTTCGCTGGTTTTCTATACAATTTGGCCCTCTCGGCTCGATTTGTGGAAACTTGAGCACTTTTTCTTACTTTTCTTCAATTTTATTAGCTAAATCTCGCAATGTTATTTTTTTAAACTTTTTTCTAAAGCTTCTGAATTTGGTGTCGTTAATAGAGGTAACTTTGAGAGAACTACTTGGTTTTCCGAGACGTCGGAAACCGCTACACCGGAAAATCAATTGGAGAAATCACCA
>NZ_JAWOQO010000239.1:0-1092 GCF_033337345.1 Vibrio sp. YT-18
GCTAAGCGGAATTGCCCACCAATTCGGTCGTTCTTTTCAAACAGATCAACTTTATGACCACGTTCAGCTAAAGTCGTCGCACAAGCTAAACCAGCAGGGCCTGCGCCTACAACGGCAATATTTTTCTTCTTGAACGTTGGTTCAACCACAATTTCTGTTTCGTAACAGGCAAGTGGATTGACGAGACAACTAGCGCGCTTACCTTTAAATACGTTGTCCAGACACGCTTGGTTGCAGCCGATACACGTATTAATAAACTGCGCTTTCTCTTGTTCTGCCTTCGCGACAAAGTATGGATCCGCCAAGAACGGGCGAGCCATTGACACCATATCCGCCTGACCAGAAGCAAGGATTCGCTCTGCTTCATCAGGAGTGTTAATTCGGTTACAGGTGACAATTGGCACAGAAACGTGCGGTTTCACCTTCTCGGTTACCCATGTAAATGCACCGCGAGGTACTTGCGTTGCAATGGTCGGAATACGTGCTTCATGCCAACCAATACCAGTGTTGATAATGGTGACGCACGCGTCGTCCAATCCTTAGGCTAATTCAATCACATCTTCGAACGTGCTGCCCTGCTCGACGAGATCCAGCATCGAAAGACGGAAAATGATGATGAACTTCTCACCCACCGCTTTACGTACAGCTTTCACTATCTCCAACGGGAAGCGCATGCGTTTTTTGTAACTGCCGCCCCAATCGTCATATCGCATATTGGTGCGCTTACAAAGGAACTGATTGATCAAATAACCTTCTGAGCCCATTAATTCCACGCCGTCATAACCGGCAAGTTGAGCGAGTTCAGCGCTGTTGGCAAATGCATCGATGGTCTTTTTGATCTGACGCTCGCTCATTTCACTCGGCGCAAACTTCGCGATCGGCGCTTTAATGCCAGAGGCGCTCTGCGCAAACGGGTGCATCGCGTAACGCCCAGCATGTAAAATCTGTAGTGCAATTTTGCCACCATGCTTGTGCACGGCATCGGTAACTACTCGGGGCGCCTTTGCGTGTTTTGTCTTACAAAACTCCGCACTTAACGGGTGCAAACGACCGCGGAAATTCGGTGAAAAACCGCCGGTCACGAGAAGCCCG
>NZ_JAWOQO010000240.1:0-1090 GCF_033337345.1 Vibrio sp. YT-18
TGAAGTTTTCTGGGTTACGGTAGCCAGGCAGACGTTCAGTGTTGATGTTCGGACCAGCTTGCATGTTGTTGTTACATTGAACCCAGTAACAGTTCAGTACGCCATCGTTCAGCATACGGTCTTGAAGTACCGCGTGGAAACCTGGTTTTGGTGGAATCGTGCCTTCAGGCAGTTTCCAGATTTTTTCTGCGATTTGGCGGTGTTTAGGGTTAGCAACCACCATATCCGCAGGTAGACGGTGAGCAAACGTACCAACTTCACGAGCTGTACCACACGCCGATGGCTGACCAGTTAGTGAGAATGGGCTATTACCCGGAGTAGCGATTTTACCGGTTAGAAGGTGGATGTTGTAAACCAAGTTGTTCATCCACACGCCGCGAGTATGTTGGTTCATACCCATTGTCCAAAGTGACATTACTTTCGTGTTTGGATCCGCGTATTGCTTCGCAAGCTCAATCAGTTTTTCTTTCTCAACACCCGAGATCTCAGACGCTTTCTCGACCGTGTATGGCGCTACAGACTTCTTGTACTCTTCGAAAGAGATTGACGTCAGTTTGCCTGAGTTAGGGTTTTTCGCAGCTTTTTGTAGCGGGTCGTCGTCACGCAGACCGTAACCGATGTCGGTGTCTGCTTGAGTAAAGTTCGTGTGCTTGTTCACGAAATCCCAGTTGACTGCATCGTTTTCGATGATGTAGTTCGCGATAAAGTTAGCAATCGCAAGGTCAGACTGTGGGTTAAAAATGTAGCCGTGATCTGCCAACTCGAATGAACGGTGGTAGTAAGTTGAAAGTACGTTTACGCGAACATGAGGGTGGCTCAGGCGACGGTCAGTAATACGAGTCCATAATACTGGGTGCATTTCTGCCATGTTCGAACCCCAAAGCACGAATGCATCAGCGTTCTCGAAGTCATCGTAACAGCCCATAGGTTCATCGATACCGAAAGCACGCATGAAACCTACTACCGCAGACGCCATACAGTGACGCGCGTTAGGGTCAATGTTGTTAGAACGGAAACCGGCTTTCATCATTTTCGCCGCCGCGTAACCTTCCATTACAGTCCATTGGCCAGAGCCAAACATACCAACGCT
>NZ_JAWOQO010000241.1:0-1089 GCF_033337345.1 Vibrio sp. YT-18
GATGTAGGTGAACGTTGTGCGTGCTCTTCTTATTAGCTTTTTCGGGCTATTTCTGAGCTTATTGGCGGTTTCTGTCGGCCAAGAGTCAACGTCGCCTGAAACTGTTCACCACTACACCGTCGGCAGTGTGTTTTATGATGAAGACGCACAAGTTTCCGAAACGCCACTAGCACCACCTTTTCATTCGTTTGCTAGCCTGTTAAATCGCAATGCACTGCGAGTTCATGATTCAAAATCAGAGCTTGATGAGCTCGATATTGGTTGGTTCGAAACGTTGGCTCCTCATTGGAACCGCGCTTTATCAGAAACGCCATATTTGAACGCGGGTCTGACGGCTTTCCTTGGTCTTGCGAAAGACTTCTCTCATTCAAAATATCAAATTGGAGATGGGTTAGGCTCTAATCTTATCTATCGGTTTATTCACGCTCGATAGTTCTAAGCATCTACCTTGTTGTTATTTAGTGATGTTTAGGAGCTCTTTTTATGTTTGATTCAATGATGGGCGTCTTGCTTGCCTTTTGGCATCAAGACTTTTCTGCACTTATGGCGCCAGGAAGTGCAGGGATTATTTATATTGTCGTGGCGACATTAATCTTTTTGGAAAGTGGTTTTATTCCTGCTGCGCCATTTCCGTGCGATAGTGTGGTGGTATTGTCTGGCACACTTGCGGCGGTAGGCGTGCTTGATCCTATTGCCATCATGTTGGTGATTATTGTGAGTGCGGGCTTAGGAAGTTGGGCGGCATACTTGCAAGGAAAATGGCTAAACCGCCTACCTAAAGTTCAAGGCTGGGTGAATGCTGTCCCACAGAAAAGACTCGAACAAGTCGATGTTCTTTTGGGTAAACATGGCTTAGTTGCATTGTTTTGCGCGCGTTTCATTCCGGTGGTGCGTTCGCTTTTGCCATTGATGATGGGATTACGTGTGAAACGCGTGTCAAAGTTCCATTACTTTGCATGGCTGAGCGCCATATTGTGGACGTTGTTACTGTGCGGCTTTGGCATGCTCCTGCCTTTACTTCCGGAGAATATCAGCAAGATGGTGACGATGGGGTTAATGGCTGCGCCAGTGATTACTCTTACTATTGCT
>NZ_JAWOQO010000242.1:0-1087 GCF_033337345.1 Vibrio sp. YT-18
ATATCACTAAAGGTCTGGGTGCAGGTGCGAATCCACAAGTTGGCCGTGAGGCAGCTCTCGAAGACAGAGACAGAATTAAAGATTCCCTAACTGGTGCCGATATGGTGTTTATCGCAGCTGGTATGGGCGGTGGTACAGGTACTGGTGCAGCGCCTGTTATTGCTGAAGTGGCGAAAGAGCTAGGTATTCTGACTGTAGCGGTTGTAACAAAACCGTTCAGCTTTGAAGGCAAAAAGCGTTTAGCGTTTGCTGAGCAAGGCATCGATGAGTTATCTAAGCACGTTGACTCGTTAATTACGATTCCAAACGAGAAGCTACTTAAAGTTCTTGGTCGTGGCGTAACGTTGCTTGAAGCATTTGCGAGTGCGAATGACGTTCTTAAGAATGCAGTTCAAGGTATCGCCGAGCTAATCACTCGCCCTGGTATGATCAACGTCGACTTTGCAGACGTACGTACAGTGATGTCTGAAATGGGTCACGCGATGATGGGTAGTGGTATTGCGAAAGGTGAAGACCGAGCTGAAGAAGCGGCTGAGATGGCAATTTCTAGCACACTTCTAGAAGATATCGATCTTGCTGGTGCTCGCGGTGTTCTTGTTAACATCACTGCTGGTCTGGACATGCGTCTTGATGAGTTTGAGACAGTTGGTAACACAGTGAAGGCATTTGCATCTGACAATGCAACCGTGGTTATCGGTACTTCTCTAGACCCAGATATGACTGATGAAATCCGTGTGACAGTAGTTGCGACAGGTATTGGCAATGAAAGAAAGCCAGATATCACGCTAGTCGCTGGTGGTAAAGCGAAAGTAGCTTCGGCTCCTCAAGCTCAGCCACAACAAGTTACGGCAACGCAAGCTGAAGAAAAGCCGGCACAAACTTTGCAAAATCAAGTGCAAGAGAAGCCACAGGTAACTCCTCAGCCGACAAACACAGTTTCTTCTTCTCCTGCCGCGGGCCAAAGCTCAGCAGCACCAAAGCAAGAGAAAGAAAGCGGTTACTTAGATATCCCGGCATTTTTGCGTCGTCAGGCTGATTAATCTTTAACCCATAAATTTGACATGGCTCAAAATTATGGTAGCATTCA
>NZ_JAWOQO010000243.1:0-1085 GCF_033337345.1 Vibrio sp. YT-18
CTCAAAATCGTCACCTTTTACTGTGATTTCTGCATGAGCGGATGCGAATGGTAATAATACTGCAGCAAGTAGTAATAGTTTCTTCATGAGTGCCTCATCTACATGTTTTTTGTGCGGTAATTAGAGCATAAGCGGCAATCGCGTAATTTCAATTTTCTGTTAAGACTATCCAAGTCGTATTAGTAAATTGATGGGGTTCTCACATATTTTACAGCTCGACTTCCGCCCATTTTATCCATTACGGTGCTGGTCTTAGCCCAGACCACAATCTTTTGGTCGTAACTGAAATTCTTCGATAGAGCCAATTTCTTGTCCTAAGTGAATTCGAGGAGCATCGACATGTGCTTGGCCTTGCGAGTGCATGACTAACCGGTTTGCTGTTCTCGGTTTCAGTTCGTTAACGACAAAGCGAATCATGTCTGCTCTTGTTAGCTTTTTGAGCTAGGCTAGTACTTTTTCGCGTTGATTAAACTCGGTATCTTTGTTGCCTATTGCGACCCACAAGCGTTGCGCTCGTCCACGTAAAGTCGTGTCTGGGGTTGCGATTTGGTTCCAAAGGCCACGCTTACTGCTGTGCCATTGGTAGTCGTTGAGCTCCAAAAGCACCATGTAAAATGCATTTAAAAATTCGTCGATAGAGGTGACCAATTCCGCAGGGGCTGCGTTTGGCGATTGCACATAAAGCACAATCCCCGGATGACGGTTCAGTGGCATGTTACCAGTGCCGACCATGTAGCCGAGTTGCTGCTTGGTGCGAATCTCATGAAAGAAGGTTGCCGACATGAGGTGATTGGCCAAAGAATAAAGTGCGATGCTGCGCGGTTCGATGTCTTCACACTGGTGGTAAATTACCACAGCTGAGTCTTGTTGATTACAATGCACTTCGCGCTGAAAACTGCCATTTTGACCGAGCATAATTAACGGACGCAGTGCTTCTTCGTAGCGCTGTTCTTTTACGCGCAAGGCATCTTTCAAGGTTGTTGCCATATCATGCGCTTGTTGACGTTGCCAGTCGCCATAAACGAACATTTCTACGTGGAGTTCCGCCAAAATCGACTCGACGAATGTCGACAGTTCATCGACTT
>NZ_JAWOQO010000244.1:0-1084 GCF_033337345.1 Vibrio sp. YT-18
GGCGGGCTTTTTGACGTTGAACGGCCAAATTGATCATTCATTGGCTTTAGTTCCGCTGGCAGATGCGCAGCAATACGCTCGTTTAGGAGACGGCGTAACTGGAATTTCTCTAAAAACCGATGATGTTCTTGATGCGCCTTCGATCGTTCGAGAAGTCGGCAACCTTGTGAATGTGTACGTATATTTGAAGAGTTGGCAGCAGCAGTTTGGCTTTCTCTACCGTGACATTCAGTTGGTACGCACGATCATGTATTTGGTCATGGTATTAGTGATTGGTGTGGCATGTTTCAACATCGTCTCGACATTGATGATGGCGGTGAAGGACCGCGCAGCAGAGATCGCAATTTTGCGTACGATGGGGGCAAAAGATGGTCTGATTAAACGTATTTTCGTTTGGCAGGGCGTCTTCTCTGGAGTGTTTGGTAGCCTTGTCGGTAGCCTTGTTGGTGTGTTGGTTGCGTTGAATTTAACTCCAATCATTAAGGGGCTTGAAGGCTTAATAGGACACCAGTTTTTATCGGGTGACATCTACTTTGTGGACTTTCTTCCATCGCAGTTGCATTGGCCTGACGTCGCATTGGTGTCGACCACCGCTATCGTATTAAGCCTATTGGCCACTTGGTACCCAGCTTCTCGCGCAGCGAAACTGAACCCTGCCGCAGTTTTGAGTGCTAAGTAGCGAAGGAAGGAAAGCTAGCCTCGTAGACATCGTTGTTAGCGATGACTTATTTTGCTAAGTACTCTAGATACAGAAAAGGACCTTTCATGGTCCTTTTTTGTACTCATTAACATCTTTTCATTCTTTGCTTACATTTCGTTTCAGCTTTATTGTCGTTTGAACCTCAAGCCATGTCGCAACGAATGATTTTAGCGTCTTATCCGCTTATCTTACTTTTCGTTTTTGCCAACTGCGAACGACAGAGTAGCGCCACAATCCGCGAATACCGAAATAACCAATGATCGCAGAACCCACACCGCAAATTGCGCATCCCAATAGGAATGGAGGCCCAATCGTGCTCATCTGTTGCATGATAAAGTCCCAAGATAGCTCAAAATGGAATGGCTGAGGTGGAACATGCATGAC
>NZ_JAWOQO010000245.1:0-1083 GCF_033337345.1 Vibrio sp. YT-18
CTACAAAACCGTATTTGCCTAACCCTTCACATATTTCCCATGTCCACACTTGTGTTGCGTCACAAGTGTGGATTTTTTGATCTTTAGTTTTCACTTTCTAAGCTAGAAATACATAGACTTCGCCTATCTCAATAATAAGAATAACCAATTGTTGCTAATGCACGAATTTCATTACTCTTTTCCGAGAAATTAATGGGGGAAACATGGCAACGAAAGCAATTGTAGTGGAAGGTGGAGCGATGCGCGGCGTCTTTGCCAGTGGCGTGTTAGACGCATTTCTAGAGCGAGATTATAAGCCATTTGATTTTGCGATTGGTGTGTCGGCAGGCGCATCTAATTTGATTGGTTATCTGACCGATTACCCGCACCGCAGTATAAATGTGATTACAAAGCTCGCGACCAGCAAGCGCTTTTTCGACCCGACCCGTTTCCTCAAAGGTGGCGATTTGATTGATGTAAAATGGCTGTTTGAAGAGTCCAACCGTTTGTATCCCGTCGATGAGAAAAAGCTTTTTGAAGGCATTCCTTTTTTTGCGGCCACCACGAATGTGGACACAGGTAAAGCGGACTACTATCGAGTGACGCGAGAAAATTTCCACCATGCGATAGAAGCGACAACAGCATTGCCGATTGCTTACAAACATACTCCGTGTTTTTCTGGTGGTTGTTATACCGATGGTGGTGTGGCGGATTCTATTCCGGTTCGAGAAGCTTACCGAAGAGGAGCGCGAGACATCACGGTTGTGCTATCGCACCCGCTGAATTACTCCAAAAAACCAGTAAAAAATACTTGGTTAATGAACAAGTTGTTTGCTGAACATCCCAAAATGGCAGAAGCGATGTTGCATCGTTCAGAGAACTACAATGAGTCCTTGGAATTTATCCGCAATCCCCCACAAGGAACCCGTGTGAGAGTGATTGCACCGCCGGATGAATTTCATGTGCAACGCTTGTCGATGCGCCAATCCGTTCTACTCGGAGGGTATGAAATGGGGCTTCACGAAGGCAGAACTCATATCACCAATCTGTCTGGTGGTTATGGTTTGAGTCGAGAAAATTGCCACTTGTTTCTTGAACGCGCAT
>NZ_JAWOQO010000246.1:0-1080 GCF_033337345.1 Vibrio sp. YT-18
CCGGTAATGCCAATACCAATTGTAGTGGCCAGCAGAAGTAACGTTATCTTAGGCATGATGATTCTCATCCCTCTTGGAGTGTATTTGCGTGCTTAGTTCGAAACAGAGCACACAAACACAATCCAAGCGGTGGCAAGCATAATTAATGGCGTAAAGACTTTTTGAATGGCTGCGCCATCGGTCAAGTTATAGATCTCGATGGATTCGTTGTAGAAGGCGCGTTTGAAGGCTTTAAACGAAATGTCGTTTTTTACATTGGATTGCTCGTAACGCTGACGCGCAACATCGGCCATCTGATATTCAAGATCTTGAAGTTCAAACTCTTGGTTAAAAAACGAGTCCCAAGCGCACAGGCGAGCTATTGCCTGAGGTGAACTGTTATCACTTTTTAGTTTTGAGAGACGCTTTGCGTAAGCCGCTTGATATTTATCCACGATATATTCCTGCATGAATAGATGCTGAGTCATTGAATGACTCAGAACGTTCTGGTCGGTTGTAAAAGCAAAATTGTGGGATGAAAAGGCGTACTTTTACGTCGGTGGCAGAACTACAAATAAAAATATCAAAGAGCGTTTGTGGTGGGGATGATATGGGGTGGTAGGGGAAGAGGACAAACAAAATAAATTAGTCTACGTCACAATCAATGTTTGTTGATTTATTCAATCCTTAGTGTTCTTTGCCTTTTGATGTGCACATTTTGTAGTTAAAAAAAGATACGACCATAAGTTGTTCTTGGGCCTGAAAAAGTAAGATTCCTGACCAATATTCTTCCGTTTACCGCGTAGATCTCTCCTCAAAGTCGATTACTTTTGGCTACGCTTATAGTTCGGCTTTAAAAATTTGTAAGAGGGAAGTTGAGTTGAGATGTTTGTAGTTGAAGCGTTGAATAACTCAAGTGATGGGCAATAAAGGTAATTGATTATAAAGGATAAATTGGAAGCAGTGCAGAGCTAGGTAAGATATAAACCTAAAGGTGACGGTATGAGCATACAATCAACCATTATCGAATACGCTGTATCAATAATAGGCTTACTTTTAACAGGCGTTGCCCTCTGAGCCCGAAAGCTCAGAGGATACATA
>NZ_JAWOQO010000247.1:0-1079 GCF_033337345.1 Vibrio sp. YT-18
AGCCAGCGCTGTTTTCTAGTTTTTACGTAACTTTTCAAATGCCTCTCTAGGTTCTTCACCTTAAGCATCATCTTTTAAGTCAAATAGTGACGATTCGTCACTTTAGTGTGATAAAAAAGCCAATCATCGTTTGGATTGGCTTCTGTAACCGATTTAGCGGTTCACTGTTTCTAAGTAAGCAATCTCTTCACTAAAGAGTTCCTGTTCTACTCGACGCCAGGTTTTCCGATAGTCCCACTCTGTAGAAAGTGGCGCCCAACCTAAGCCGTCTAATAACATATTCGCATTGTGCAACACAGAAAATGGGTCTTGGATTCGTTGTATACAGCGACTATTCGATGCGTTTTGCGCAAGCGCGTTAGAACCAAATGCGATAGACCAGTTAGCAAACACAATAGCATCCGCACCTATAGCAGGAGAAAACTTTAGATCTCCGCACTCTACTGCATTATTGACCAACGCATCTGCACCGGAAATCACTTCTTCTTCTAGCCGATTCAGCTCATTCAAACGTTCAGGTGATGCTTTTTCCAACACCCAAGGCGTTTTAGCTACAATCGCGCAAGTCGACAGCACTGGCTCCATTCGAGCGTAAATACGATAGCCTACATGCATCGCAATAATTTTCTCTCGAGTATTGCCATCGAAGTTTGCCGTGCGCTCGAAAAATATCGCTTCGCTTTTTAACGAATGGATACAAAGCGCAAGTATTACGTCTTCTTTGCTGCAAAAATGATTGTAGATGGTGCCGTTAGAATAAGAGCTAGCCGAGGTCAGCTTATCCATAGTGAGGTTCGCAAACCCCTGCTCTTGGACGAGTGACTTAGCCAGTTGAATAAGCTCAACTTCTCTATCCGCAATCGCTTGTTGCTTTTTGGTTAGCCCGGACGAGACACGACACCCGTCTCGCTTACCATCCTTTTTACAGCGAAAGTTAAACATAATCCTTTGATCCGTATACCCACACACTCCTGATAATTGTAACACGATTATGTAAAACAGGAACGTCACCATTTTTGACGAACCGTCATAATTGACACTTCGTCATAATAGATCAAAAAACAAACATTTCAAGTATG
>NZ_JAWOQO010000024.1:0-57386 GCF_033337345.1 Vibrio sp. YT-18
ACCTCGATACACGTCAACGTGCATTTTGAGGTTGTCACACCACGCGGTGTGACTTACCTCGATGACGGATTCCTAAATAAGTTGGGCGTCAAGATGGAATATCTGGACGATTGCCTCGTCCAGCTGTCTCGCGGCGCATCCAATTTCTATGTCACGTGTTCGCCGTATGAGCAATATGCACAACGGCAAGAGCAAGATATTGAACTCAAACCCGTTGGCGGTTTGTTTAGTGGAGACGAAACCTAATGAATGAATACGTAACGCATGGACAGCTCGTTGAAATCATCGAGTTGTTTGATCATCTCTCGATAGTGAATGCAGTCATAGTGGTGCTCGTGTATGACCTTTCCAGATACCTCCTAGGCAAACTGGTCGACTACTTCAATTAAAGGCAAGGTGCCAGCCCCGCAGGGATAAGGAGTTGCGGAGCGACGACGAGGCACCAAGCCGCCCACCTTAGCAAAACCTAGCCTCATCACTTAATCGGCGCGGTTAGCCGCCCAAAGCCACTTGGATGCTGCCGCCCTCCTTCCTGCTAGACCAGCCTCGCAGAGACTATCCACACCAAAGGCGCGTTAACCTACTGGAACGCTGCATACTCACAACATCAAAGCTTTGCGAGTGTCGAGCAATGCTTATTCTTCTTTTATGGGTTATCTCCGACGGACGCGCGGAGCAAGTGAGGACGGGCTAGGACGATTGCGCGACGTGCGGCGGGAGGTCAAACCCCCGAATCTGTATTACGGGGGTAAATTCCCACTCAGTGCTAGCTTTACACTCTGAAGTAGCTGTAATCTCCTAACTAATCTATCAAGCCTACAACTTTCGTTAGTCGTTGTTTTATAAATGCACCGATGTATGCTACAAATGTCATTTCAACTTCTATTGACAGTGGAGAGTTAGTTTGTATAAGTGCTATGATTTAGAGCTTACCGAGTTGGAAGATTTTTTTAAGCATATAGTTAAGCTAATGGATGACAAATATATTCAGTCTTTTAGCCAAGGTTATGATAGGAAGAAAAAGCATATTGAAAAATCTCTACATGACTTCTATTTAGGAGATGGAGTCCTTGATGGCTCTGCTCTAAAAGAAGCTTGGTTTCCGCAAATAGAGAAAACTCATATATTTCTCTCTCATTCTCATAAAGATAAAGATCTTGCTATACAAGTCGCCACAATACTTGAAAATATTTTAGGCCTAAATGTATTTATAGACTCTCTAGTTTGGGGGTATGCTGATGAATTGCTTAACGAAATTGATAACAAATATGCTCTAAATTCTGAGACCAATACTTATTCTTATGAGATAAGAAACCGCACAACAAGCAATATATATTTAATACTACAATCGTCATTAATGACAATGATAGACTCTGCTGAATGTTTATTCTTTTTAAATACTGAAAACACGGTAAAATCACTAGAAAATCAAGATGAAATTGAAACTCGCACAGCTTCTCCTTGGATTATGTCAGAATTGCAATTTAGCTCAATTGCACGCAGAAGGCTAAGCCCTTATGCGAATAGACAGAAAGGTATCCAATTAGTAAATAAAGCTCAGGATGTAGCCTCTGACATGAGTTTCCAGATATCACATAAATTACCGATAGATCACTTAAAGAAACTAAGCCTCCTTGATTGTTTTAAGTGGATGGAATCCTGCGAAAACAACAATAAAAAGGGTTATGAAGCTCTTACAGAACTATATGAAACTTATAATTGATGAGAAAATACATGAATAATTCTGAAATTAAGCATCTTGAGTTCATTCAAAATATCATAACCAGAATGAATTCTAATTCATTTCAAATTAAAAATTGGACTATTACTATATTAACAGCACTCTTGGCTTTATTTGGAAGTAGTAATAATAAGTTTTTCTTGTTTATAGCATTTTTCCCTTGTCTGCTTTTTTGGTTTCTTGACGCTTACTATTTGCAACAGGAAAGAATATTTAGAGGTATCTACAATGATGTTGCCAAGCTATCAGAATCACCAAAAACGCAACGACTTTTTGAGTTAAACACCTCTTTGTATAAAGGTGGCAACTATCATTATTTTAGTTCTTTTTTTTCAATTACTATCCTAAAGATATATCCACTTTTAATTACATTGGTTTTAACTTTGCATTTTGTGGTAGCAGGTAGTTTTCTCCCGCTATATCTGGACGTATTTTCTAAATGATGATAAGGCTCCCTATTAAGGAGCCTTTTTCTGTTACATCAACCCCTTCAATACACGAGCATATTTTAGAATTTTATGAGCGACTTCAATATCATTTGAAGCACCTAGCTCTAGTAAAGCAACCCCAATTAATACTTGCTGTGCAGTGACCAACTGTCCAGTTGGAAGCTCTAACCGGTCATGCCTCATTACGAAGTTTTCCCAATCTTCACAAGAGCTCAGTTCTCTGCCCTTATTCATCCTCATCAAGCGTTTGCACTCTGGCGGAATAGATTTCCCCTTATCCCATTCTTTGACCGTTCTCACAGTTTTCAAACAAAGTTTGGCAGCTTCTTCGACGGTCAAACCACATTCAAATTCACGAAAAATATAGTTTTTAGTCATTTCGTGATACTTCATTGAATTGTCCCTCAAAAGAGAGACATTTTATAGGATACGCATATGCAATCGCATTCAACATAAGCGCCCATAATGCGCACCAAGGGGTGGGGTCTCAAAGCAATAATGTCCGGTTTTAGCTACTTTAAAATGTCCTCCTAAGATTAACAACATTGTTTGCTTTTGAGGCTTTAACCGAGGTTCCTGTGGACTTGCAATCGCTAGTTTGGTTTGTGGTTATGCTTACGAAGCAAATCAAATCTCTTATTGAAAATTGATGCGCGCTTAGTCCTCGACTTACTTTACTGGTGTGTTCTTCCTTAAACACCTGAGAATCAATATATCTATGATGGTGACGGCCAACTCACTGAGTTCGCCATTCAATGTCATAACTACTTTAACGAACTCAAACGCGCTGCTGAGCAAAAAGCCTTTCATGCTCGTCTCGTACAACAGCAAAAATCAGCTAAACGCTCTACACGAACTCAGTTCACTCGCTCTTAATCAAGGCGTTCTGAAACATTTATAAGCCTGTGGTTATATGGAGGCGAATGTACTTTTCGGGGTATTTGTAACGATAGCGTTTTCCTTTCTTCAAGTTGGACTTAACGTACCTACACACTTTTTGGTCACCACTACTCGTTACTCTTTTTATTACTGCGTTTTTACTTTTGTGCTCCATTTCTATCATGACGTCACAATAACCTTGATAGTCATCAAACTTATTGTCTACTTTCTTTTGAAGCTTAGTCTTAATCTTTTTAGCCAACAGGTTCGTTTCTGAATCGTCAGCAAAAACTGAAGTACTTGCAAAGATCAGTATCATTAAAGTTACAACGTATCTCATCGTTTTGGTCCGTTTATGTTGTTGATTGTTCGATGATAAGTAATTTTTCTGTAGATACGAAAATGGGACGCCACATTGCGTCCCATTTAACATGATGAAGTAACTGATATGTAATTAAGCGCGCTTCTTGCCTTTGTTTGCTTTGAAGCCCTGATGCGGAAAAACGTTACGAATCCTCTGTTGAACTTTTTTGGGAACGCTTTTGGAAAAGCTTAAGCGCATTCCTGTCCGTTGGCTATACACCTTCATTTCACCAGTAAACGGGTTATGCTCACTAATATCCTGTAAGTTGTGTTTGAAAGAAGGAGGTAGATGCCCTTTTACGTTACTAATATGGCCATTATCGAACTTTACTTTTAACACCGGCCTATCGACTGCGATCAACCAAAAGATCACGATGGCTGCAATTAAGATTACATATAACATTTGGCACTCCCTATCCTAGCTAGATAGCAATTTACTCAAATCCTCTTTAATTGAGGTAACTTTTTGACTCGCTTTTTCACTTCTCGACGCTTCGGAAAGCAAATATTCAATTGCGTCAGATAACGTACAACCAAGTTCATTCGCTCTACTAGAAAGCTTTTCCCAAACTCGGTAATCTAAATCAATGGATTTCTTCTTTGTATGGACTTGCTCTGCATTGAAGTGACGTTTCCGTTTCGCTCGGATAGCCTGCTTGAGTTTATTATCTAACTCTTCTGACATGTGGTTTTCTATCCAAGCCAAGACAAGTGTAGGCTCGTGTTCAAGGCGTTTTAGTTCTGCGACCGCTGCATCTGCTTCGCTTGTATCAATATGTCGGGTAATCGCTTCACCATCTTTCCATTTTTTGATGAGATACTTCCATTTCCACCCACATTCTAGATTCTCAAGCTGCTGATATTTCATTTGTTCCGACCCATAAACATAACCTAGTGACAGCGTAACCCAGATGGTTTACTTGGGCAAATAAAACTCTTAGAAGTATCGATGTTGATCACTCATTTGTCTAAGTATTGTTCATTGAGAGTTGAATGCCGTGAGCAAACCAAATTGGTGCTAGGGTGTTATAGTCCGTTTCGTTATAATGTCGGCAAGATTGAATTACGATGAATTTTAATGAACCAACTTAATTGGCAAGACGTAACACCTTCACTTGAGCAGTACGAAGCACTTTTAAAGTCTGCACCTTCGTTACCAAAGAAGTCTTTTACTGAGCTCCAACCGAGAATGTCGGCAACGATATCTCGTTTTTCAAAAATTTCTGGATTGACGCGAGTACTACTCATTAACTGCGTAGATAATTCTGTCTATAGAGAGTTCATCAGTAAAGCTCTTCAGAGCCAGTCTAACGCTGCGATTGTTTTGTCGGAATCACTTGATGCCAAACGCTTATTTGACCGTTACAGTGTCGATTTAAGTGGTGATATTGCCTTCCAACCTGGCTTAATTTCACAGGCAGATAGCGGTTACTTAATTGTACCGGCTAATCTAATTTTGGCTAACCTAGGACTTTGGCCAAATATAAAGTCTGCAATTCAACAAAACCTTATCGAGCCACTGAACCTAAGCCCTACTCGTTTACCTACTTCAGTACCGCAAGCTAAAGCTTATGATGTAAAACTGATTGTAACAGGAGAAAGAAGTCAGTTAGCAGAGCTAGAATACATCGATGACGACTTCTGTTCTGGCTTTGCCATGTATACGGAAGTTGAAGAAGATATTCATCTGTCAGAGCAGAATTTGACAGATTACTTTGGTTTAGTGAACTGGATATGTTCTCAATATCAGCTGCCTCACTTAACTGAATGTGGTTTTAGAAGATTGTTGCTAGCCGGTATGAGATTTACTGAAGATCAACATTATCTGCCTTTAGGAGTAATGTGGCACTCTCAACTTCTAACGCTTGCCAGCCAGTTCAGTGATGGTCACGCATTAGATTACAAGTCGTTAGATAAAGCGATTGACGACAAGTATTACCGAGAATCTTACCTTCCTCAGCGTGCCGTGTACGATATTTTAGATGGACAAGTCATCATTGAGACAACTGGGGAACAAGTTGGTCAAATCAATGGCCTAACCGTTATTGATATGGCTGGGCACCCTGTCAGCTATGGTGAGCCTGCACGAATATCTTGTGTAATTCATTTTGGTGATGGCGATGTTTCCGATGTTGAGCGCAAAGCTGAACTTGGAGGCAATCTACATGCAAAAGGCATGATGATTATGCAAGCTTTCTTGAGCTCTGCTCTGAAACTGGATGAACCACTGCCTTACTCTGCCTCCATCGTATTTGAACAGTCTTATAGTGAAGTTGATGGTGACAGCGCATCTCTTGCAGAACTTTGTTGCTTGGTGAGTGCTTTATCTGAATCTCCAATTAATCAACAAGTTGCGGTTACAGGGGCTGTTGATCAGTTTGGTCGAGTGCAAGCCGTCGGTGGCTTGAACGAAAAAATTGAAGGTTTTTATCAGGTTTGTAAACATCAAGGTTTTACAGGAAATCAAGGTGTTGTGATGCCAAAATCAAACCTTAAACACCTTGCATTACATAAAGATGTAATAGAAAGCATTAAAAATGGTGATTTCCATATTTGGTCCGTTTCTACCGTAGATGAAGCTATTCCGATTGTAATGAATAAACCTTTTAGAGGTGAAGACGATAGCATTATTGGCAAAATAGCGGAACGTATTGAAAACTTTGAAAGACATGAGCATCCAGAAGGAATTGTGCAGCGCATCAAAAACTGGTTTGTCTAGTACTGATCGGAGTTGTTTAGCGTACACGTGTTCACTAAGATGCAGCTATCAAAAATTGGAGTAATTGATAATGCAAAACAAACGTGATTCTTATAACCGTGACGATCTACTTGCTTCTAGTCAAGGCGAACTGTTTGGGCCTGGTTACCCTCAGCTTCCTGCGCCAAACATGTTAATGATGGATCGTGTTACTAAAATGTCTGAGACTGAAGGCGATTTTGGTAAAGGTTTGATCTTGGCGGAATTGGATATTACTCCAGATTTGTGGTTCTTTGACTGCCACTTCCCTGGCGACCCTGTAATGCCGGGTTGTCTTGGCCTTGATGCGATGTGGCAACTTGTTGGTTTCTTCCTTGGCTGGGTTGGTGGCAAAGGAAAAGGTCGTGCTCTGGGTGTTGGCGAAGTGAAGTTTACAGGTCAGATCTTGCCAACAGCGAAAAAAGTGACGTACGAAATCCACATGAAACGCGTTGTAAACCGTAAACTTGTGATGGGTTTGGCTGACGGTCGTGTATGTGTAGACGGCAAAGAAATCTACGTAGCAAAAGATTTGAAAGTTGGCTTGTTCCAAGACACTTCAAGCTTCTAATCACGGTTTTAATTGATTTATTAAGGCTCCTATTTAGGAGCCTTTTTGTTATCGAGTGTTAACCTACTTCCCTATGTACCTATAATGTAGAAAAGGCTCCGTAGAGCCCTTTCGAATCCTTCTTTTTTGTATGTGGAGAGTTTATTTGTAGAGACCAGATTGTCTTTCATCTCTGGCATCACGCCAACCACCTAACCAATACGACCGAGCATCAACTTGTTGATATGGGCAAGCCTCTTGAGACCTTCCATTCAATCCAGCTTTGTAGCCTTGAGATTGAGCTCGTTCTAGGCGATCACGCTTTTGTCTCTTCATAGTTAATTCCTCATACAGGTCCATTTACTAACGTACAGCTGTTATTGTGAAACTTTGATGGAGTTTTTATGACTCCACTTATAAGAATCGATCAAAGTAGGCAATTTCTCAAGGCATAAAAAAAGCAGAGACTCAAATGTGTGAGCCTCTGCTTGATTTAAAAATTACTGACGATTTTTAACTATTTTCTACGGAACCCAAACAATCCAAGCATGGTCAAAGCTAACCAACCAAGGCCTGCACCTTGACGCTCTGTCGTCGTTGAGTCAATGCTTCGAGATACGATGTCGTCCTTAGTTGCGTCAGCAATAGGTACTAGTTTGACTGCTACAATTTGCTCTTCAGAGCTACATGTCGCATTGTTTGCTGTTGTACTATAACCACCTGCACATTTCATAGCAGTACCAGAGATCACACCTGCATCATTGATATCAGTTGCGTCGATAATACGGAACTGATTGTTTTGTTCAGAGTAATCACCGCCGTTAGTCAAACTGTCTAGGAACCAAGCTTTTCCATTGAATAATGTTGCAGCACGTTCACTAGTCTCGCCACCTACGCTATATGGATAGATAAAACCGCGCTTACGACGTGGCTTGCCATCGTCTTCACGAGTCGTTTCCGCATCAAGTTGCCCGACGATTTCATTGTAAGAGTTGATACCGCCCATCTTACCGCCCGCACCGCTAAAGAAAATGCCAGTAGTTGGGTAAAAAGCGCTAATAGAATCCTTACGAACATCATCTACGATAAAGAGACGATTCGGAGCAGAGCCCGTTGGCATTAAGTATCCGCCCGAACGTTTTGCTTCACCAATAGCAACAAAATTAGAGTTAACGTCGGTTAATCGTGAGTTTGTATGAACCGTATCATCACCCTCGCGCTGTCTAGCTCCTACAACAACTTTGTTTTTCCAAGTTGCGTTTTCAACGCTACCTTCGGCTTCTAGAGTTCCGACAAAAACAGTCGCATTCAGGTAGTTATCATCACTGTAAGTGTTGTAACCTACGCCATAGACCGTAGTTCCATCAGTGACAAGGTCACGCATGCTCCCTTGAGCTAACCTTTCTCCATCTTTAGATGTGCCACTAGGCCAAGCCAATTCACTGACGGTTCCGCTTTGATCCCAAATCGCTGCTTTTGATGTGTGGTGAGATCCATTGGTATTGCTTGCTGTTCGAGAAACACTGCCAACAGTAAAATTGCCGTCTGTGCTCCAAGCATGGCTTTGCACAACACTTGCGTCACCATCGCCAGTAAGAATATTTGGCTCTACTGGTGCAACTACGGTATTTCGTGTTTCTAATGTAGAAGTATTTTCTGTGCTAACTTTACTCTGATTACCGACAGCTGCACCACCCTCGGTAAGCTGGTTGATAACATTGTTATATTCATTTTTATAAGCAGCAGAATCTTCTTCTATGAACGCTAACGCATTAGAAGTAAAGTCTTTACTACGTTCTTTATTCCACGGCGTCCAGTTTACTGAAGCCCATGAGTCACAGGTGGAATAGCGAAGCTGGTTGTAACAGTAACGCTCAAAGTCTTTGAGTTCTTGGATGTAATAAAAGCCAGCGTCTAATCCGAATGGGATTTCTTCACGATAGCTGTTCCCATCCACGGCTTGTGTCGCTGAAATCGGCGTAGTGCGAGTTTCCATTGCAAGTTTAAACTGCTCTGGCGTGCAGTTTGCTGCTGCATCAAAGCAGCCTAAAGCGAAAGGTGAACCTGTTGAAGGATCTGTACCTGCATCGCCCTGTTGAATTGCAACCCCGTAAGCCGTTTGGTAGTCACCGTTTGAACCATGATCCTGAGGTGAAACCTCAACAACTTGATACAATGCCGCCTGTGCGTTCATTGTGGTACCAACCATCATTGCAATGGCGGTCAATTTGAATTTATTACTACAATTCATTGAATTCTTAACTATCCTGTTGCATTGCTTCGAGTTCTTCCCATCTCTCGAATGCGATTTCCAACTCCTGCTCTAGTGCAGCAAGCTGTTCCAATACCGGCTGAGTTTGCTCTACAGGTTTAGCAAAGAACTCTGGATCGTTCACTTGCTCCTGAAGGCTCTCGATATCCGACTCTAATTGTTCAAGTTTAGCTGGTAGAGCCTCTAATTCTCTTTGCAGCTTATACGATAACTTCTTCGAATTGTTCTTAGGTTGCGTAGTTTTGGGAGTTTCCTCAACCACTTTCTCTTTCTTCGTTGGTTTTTCAACCTGACTGCGCGAAGCAAGAACTTGGTCACGCTGCTGTTTAGCATCATGATAACCACCAACGAACTCTTCGATTATACCGTTACCCTCAAAAATCCAGCTGGTTGTTACTGTGTTGTCTACGAACTCACGGTCGTGACTCACTAACAATAATGTACCCTGATAATTGGCAAGCATTTCTTCTAAAAGTTCCAACGTTTCGATATCCAAATCGTTAGTTGGTTCATCAAGAATAAGTAAGTTGTTTGGTTTCAACAAGATACGGGCTAGCAATAATCGGTTTTTCTCACCACCGGAAAGTGCCTTAACCGGGGTTCTGGCGCGCTTAGGTGCAAATAAGAAGTCTTGGAGATAACTCAGCGCATGACGCTGACGTCCCCCAACCATTACTTCTTGTTTCCCATCCGCTAAGTTATCGATCACTGTCTTTTCTGGATCCAAAATCTCTCGGTACTGATCAAAGTACGCGACTTCTAATTTTGTTCCGCAGTGTAAACGACCAGACTGCGCTTCCAATTGCCCTAGTAGCAATTTAAGTACCGTACTCTTACCGCAGCCATTTGGTCCGATAAGTGCAATACGGTCACCACGCATGATGTTAAAGCTAAAGTCGTCGACAATTGTCTTGCCTTCGTAAGCAAAAGATACATTTTCTGCTTCAAATACAATCTTACCTGAACGAGAAGCATCATCGATGTTTAGGTTAACTTTACCTTGAACTTCACGACGGTCACGACGCTCTTCACGAAGTTTTTTAAGGGCTCGAACACGGCCTTCATTACGAGTACGACGTGCTTTAATGCCTTGACGAATCCACACTTCTTCCTGAGCTAGTTTCTTATCGAACTCAGCATTTTGCATTTCTTCGACGCGAAGCATTTCTTCTTTGTCATTCAAATACTGTTCGTAATTACCAGGGAAAGAAGCTAATTGACCGCGATCTAAGTCAACGATGCGTGTCGCCATCGACTTGATGAATGCACGGTCGTGAGAAATAAAGATGATCGAGCCTTTGAAGTCTTTTAAGAAGTTCTCTAACCATTCGATCGTTGTCACATCGAGATGGTTTGTTGGCTCATCAAGAAGCAATACATCAGGATCACAAACCAGCGCACGAGCTAAAGCAGCTTTACGTTGCCAGCCACCGGATAGATCGGTCAGTTTGGTTTCTGGGCTTAGTTTTAAAGCGCCAAGTACGTTCTTAACACGGTCATCAAAGCGCCAAGCGTTAGAATGATCAAGTTGCTCTTGAACTTTCGCCAAACGGTTAATGTTCTTCTCACTTGGGTCTTGAGCAACAAGATCGAGAAGATCGTGATAGATCTTCAATTGTTCGCCGATTTCAGCCAAACCGCCAGATACGTATTCGTAAACCGTACCCTCTTGATTGCGCGGTGGATCTTGTTCAAGCCGAGAAACTACTACGTCTTGAGTTATTTGAATCTTGCCATCATCCAACAAAATGTCGCCGGCAAGCACTTTCATTAACGTGGACTTACCTGCTCCGTTACGACCAACTAAACAAACGCGTTCGTTTTCTTGAAGAGCGAACTCCGCTTTGTCTAGCAATGGGTGGTCACCAAATGCAAGTTGTGCGTTATGAATGGTAAGTAATGCCATTATTATCCAACCAATGTGTGAGTTGTTCTAAGTCAAACGGCCAGTTCAACTCAGAATCTTGATATTTTAATACGGGTATTGTGACGCCGTAACGAGAAAATAGTACATCATCGAACGCAATATCGATGATATCTGTTTGCTCGGCCAAACCGACTTGGTCTACTAGAGCAAATGCCATCTCACAAAGATGGCATCCCTCCGTGCTATACAATATCAGCACGTATTAATCCTTTTGTTTATACTACGCGTGCGTTACTAGCCAACAGTTATGAATCTGTTTATTACGCGCAAAATCTAATGGTAACGTTTGAGAAGAAATATTCTGAGCCTTCAAACCCAATTCAGCGAGTGATTCTTCATCCATCTTGAAATGACGTTTGTTATTTGAAAATACGATTGTGCCTTCACTTCTCAGTAAACGTTTGAGGTTCTTCATTAGCTTAATGTGGTCACGTTGTACATCGAATGATGTTTCCATACGCTTAGAGTTAGAGAACGTAGGTGGGTCAATAAAGATCAAGTCGTACTCACCTTTTGCGTTTTCTAGCCATTGCAAACAGTCCGCTTGTTCATATTTATGTTGGCGCCCTACACAGCCATTAAGCTGCATATTGTCTTTCGCCCAATTCAAGTAGGTGTTTGACATATCGACAGTTGTAGTGGAACGCGCACCACCAACTGCAGCGTGCACTGTTGCACTACCAGTGTAAGCAAACAAGTTAAGGAAATCTTTACCCTGTGCCATTTCGCCAAGACGACGACGAGTGATCTTATGATCCAAGAACATGCCTGTGTCTAGGTAGTCATGAAGGTTCACGATCAGCTTCACACCGTACTCGTTTACTTCGAGCGTCTCTGATACCTGACCTAATTTTTGGTACTGGCTTCGACCTTTCTGCTTCTCACGAACTTTCAGTACAACTTTGTTCGCTTCGACACCGGTCACCTGAATCGTCGCACGGATAATGTCCGTTAGACGACGCTTGGCTTTTTCTTCAGGGATGTTCTTAGGTGCTGCGTACTCTTGAATCACAATTTGATCGCCGTACACGTCGATCGCTACGTTGTATTCTGGAAGGTCTGCATCGTAGATACGATAGCAGTCTAGTTTCTCTTTACGAGCCCACTTGCCAATCTTGCCAATGTTTTTCTTCAAACGGTTTGAGAAGTCTGGTGCGATTTGAACGTTAGTATCTGCACCTTTAACTTCATCAGCGCTGCGCTCGGCAATGCTGTAGTTCTTTTGGTGACACGGTAACGCACCGTTGTTCAATTTAAACTGTTTATCAGCGCGCATGCGAAGGCAACTCAAGAGCTCGTCTGAGCTAGAGAAGATAGATGCTTTACATCCGCCAAACTCAGATTTTAGCTGTCCACCGAATGCGGTATAGAGCGCAATCAGCCCCGGCTCAGTTCCTAGACGCTCACCGTAAGGTGGGTTTGAAACGATAACACCGTGTTCAAATCCTGCGGGACGAGTAATAGTTGCAGCATCACCTTGCGCAAACTCAATCAACTCTTCAACACCTGCTCTGCGGGCGTTTTCTTGAGCGACTTTTAATACTTTGGGGTCGTTATCGAATCCAAAAAACTTAGCGTCAACTTTCTTGACACCTCGTCTAGCTTGAACATTAGCCTCTGATTTAATCTCAGCCCAGGTCTCCGGTTCAAAGTCTTCCAAAACTTCGAAGCCCCATTGTTTGCGCTTAACGCCAGGTGCCATGTTGGCTGCCATCATTGCTGCTTCAATAAGCAAAGTACCAGAACCACACATTGGATCGAGTAATGGTTGATGCCCATCCCAGCCACAACGCATGATAATCGCAGAAGCAAGCGTTTCACGTAATGGCGCACGACCCGATTCTGGTCGATAACCACGCTGATGAAGACCACTACCTACCATGTCTACCCCAAGCAACGCTTTATCTTTATGCAAACGAACGTGAATACGAATATCTGGGCGTTCTTTGCTGATATTAGGACGTGGCAAGCCTTTGTTCTCAAAGCAATCTACGATGCCATCTTTGACCTTCATAGCCCCGTATTGGCTATTTCTAATCTCACGGTTTGTGCCGTTAAAGTCCACAACAAAGCGTTTAGAGCTATGAAATTGGTTAACCCAGTTAATAGTGGAAGTGGATAGATACAAGTCCATGTCGTTGTTACACGTGAACTCAGATAAAACACGTACAAATCGAGACGCTAAACGGCTCCACAAACAACAGCGATAAACCTGTTCGTTTGTCGCTTTAAATTTTACGCCTGCCTGTACTGGTTTCGCATTTTCAATGCCTAGTTTAGTCAGTTCTTCAACAAGCAAATTTTCCATGCCATTTGAAGTTACCGCGAGATATTGATTCATAGTGTTCTTTCGCTGATAAAAAATGGCTTCAATTATACCTGACTTTACGATCAATGCCTCGTTTTTAAAGGTATTTTGCCACCCGTTAGTTCAAATCATCACCACTCAAATGATCTAAAACTTTCAACATCTTTAGTTTGAATGTTTTTCATTCATGAACGTATTTTGTTTCCTTTAGAAGAAGTGAATACTTATTTACGCTCATTTTGGTATATACCAGCGAGGATTGATTGATGTAAATTACTTACAAATACCCTTTATAGGGGAATAAATAGGGTTGTTTTAGGCGCTAGGTTGCCTAATTAAAGGAGTAATCAAATTGAAATAAGTAAAATAAAAGTGACCAGCTTCATGTTTGCATGCATAGAAAACAAACAGTTTCATGGTATTTCGGATTGGAGTGTCAGAGGAAAGGACAAAAAAAATCGACCCAATAAGGTCGATTAAGGCAAACAAAGGAACGAAATAAAGAAAAATTAAACCGCTTTAACCCACCATTGCCATAGGGGTCATTGCAAAGAGGTGGTTTGCACAAGCCATGCGATCATGCATTACTTTAATCGGCTGCCCAAATTGAAGCGCCTTATTGCCATCAAGAACAAAGGCTTCTTGGTTAACATAAGCACATAAGCTCGATGTTTCGCCTGGTTCTAGAACGATGAACATACCATCAGAATATTGATTTGTGAGAAAGACCATGTCCCCTTCTTGAGGTTCATAATCAGAGGACTGTGCATCGAAGAACCAGCTCTTAGGCTGTACAGGTTTATGAAAACGCTTTGCAGCAACACAATACAGTGTTAATTCAGCTTGGCGATATTCACTGATATCGAGACAGCGAATGCGCTCATTAAACGTTTGAAATGCGCTGGCGTCATCAACGGTAAATTCACTGTTTGAGAAGGCACAGTTAACCAACAATTTTCGGGATAGATTGGTTTGGAAAATCATTTCCTCCCCCAGATCCAGCATTAAGCAAGCTTTTTGCTCGTCAAAATACCAATTCCATTTGTCGCTGGGTTTAAGCATTATTCCGTTCTCTCTTGACTAGTTAAATCAGTGGTAAAGAGGTAAGACGCTTAATTACCTACTCGTGATTTTTAAATTCTACAAACGAACGGATAAAAAAAAAGAGGAAACAAAGTCCTCTTTTTTATGTAACAGGTACTGATTTTTCAGTAGTTTTTGATGTATATGTTAAAGATTTTTAACAATATCACGTACGAGACCTGGGCCCTGGTAAATAAAGCCAGTGTAGACTTGAACAAGTTTAGCACCTGCCATGATCTTTTCTTTGGCTGCAACATAGGAATCTACACCACCAACACCGATAATTGGAAGTTTGTCTCCAAGCTCTTCATGAAGCTTACGTACGACCTCCGTAGAGCGTGATTGCACAGGGCGACCACTCAAGCCACCTGCCTCATTGGCGTGTTTCATCCCTTCTACGATCGTGCGATCCAAAGTTGTGTTAGTCGCGATCACACCATCTATATTGTTTTTCAATAAAGAATCGCAAATTTGGCAGATTTCATCGTCACTTAAATCTGGCGCAATCTTTAATGCTAACGGGACGTACTTGTTGTACTTCTCTGATAACTCCGCTTGTTTCGCCTTTAATTCGGAAAGCAGTTCATCAAGGGCTTCACCATATTGAAGTGAACGAAGGCCTGGAGTGTTTGGCGATGAGATGTTTACTGCAATATAGCCAGCATACTCATACACTTTTTCCATACAAATCAGGTAGTCCTCTGCCCCTTTCTCAATTGGCGTATCTTTATTTTTACCGATATTAATTCCGAGAACACAATTGAATTTTGCTCGTTTAACATTCTCGATCAAATTATCAACGCCTAGGTTATTAAAGCCCATGCGGTTGATGATCCCTTCTGCTTCCACTAAACGGAATAGGCGTGGTTTATCATTACCTGGTTGTGGTCGTGGCGTTACAGTGCCGACTTCGACAAAGCCAAAGCCCATGGCATCAAATGCTTCAATACATTCGCCGTTTTTATCTAAACCAGCCGCAAGACCAACAGGGTTACGGAATGTTAGACCCATACACTCAACTGGACGAGTTGGTAACTGTTGGCGGTAAAAGAGATCAAGTGGTGTGCCGTTAAAGCGTTGGAAGTTCTTGATTGCAAGATCATGTGCCTTCTCGGCATCGAGTTGGAAAAAGCCAGTTCTGGCTAGACGGTAAAGCATTGTGCCTCCGAAAGAAAAAAGCCCCGTATAAACGGGACAATATTATTTACCGTTTTTCATCGTAATTCAATGAAAATGAACGTAATAAGTAAAAACCTATATCTTTATAAGATTTTCAAATATAAAACAAACAATTACAATCAAGTTTCTGCGATAAAAATCGTAACTAACCGCTTAAAAGCAATCGATTTCACTCTGTTTTAATTTCAACTCAATGTGACAATGTAACTATTTTCGTTCCAAATGTGAATAATAGATAATAAAAAGCCCCGTTAAATAACGAGGCTTTTACTTATGACTTGATTATTCCACTACTCTTTCGATGAGCAGTTGAGGTTTAAAAGTACTAGCTCTCGAAGTGCTACAGAGAACTTAGCAAATTCGTGTACTGAGCCAACTTTGAACTCGTTTAAGATACTCTCCCAGCGGTGCAACGATTGCTCGTTAGTTTCAATCCAATCTTCTAACGCAGCCATCACGTCAAGCTCTTCGGTTGAGCAGCCACAAGTCAGTACCTGAGCGGTAAGTTGACGTTGTTGCCAGTCCAGATCTTCACGGAATGCCGCTCTTGCAAGTGCTTGCCAGTTGTTATCAACGGCTTGGCTATTAATTTGCTTCAAGAACCAATGCAACGATAAACGGTCACCCAAGTTAAAGTAGAGTTTCGATGCTTGCTCAACCGTTTTACCTGTTTCACTTGCTACTGATGAAATATCCAGTGCAGATTGTAAGCTTGATAATCGGGCAACTTGGTGAGCGAGTTTCTCTTCAACCCCTTTCTCTATCCAACCTTGAGCCAACTCATTGTGTTCTTCAACTTCAGACTCAACTAACATAGTGTCTAGGGTTTCAGTGATAACATTGACATCTTGCTTGTAGATAGCAATCAACTCACCGACCGTGCATTTGCCGCTACGGTTACGAAGCAACCAGCGTGCAATTCGACGCAGTGCTCGGCGCACGTAAAACATAATTTCGTATTGAGCTTGCGCTGTCGCAACGTTATCAAGTTTGCGAGTTTGCTTGAGGATTTCTTCTAAATCAAAGATTTCTCTAGCCGCACTGTAAGCGTTGGCAATATCGACAACACTTGCACCAGTTTCTTCTTGCAAACGAGTAACGAAGTTACAGCCCATTTCATTAACCATCTGGTTAGCCAATGCTGTAGCGATAATTTCAGCTCGCAGTGGGTGATTAACCATTTGATCTTTATAGTTACGTCGTAACGCACTTGGGAAATATTCAACAAGTTGTTTTGCATGGAATTCATCATTTGCGATTTCATCCGTAACAAGTTGCTGTTTAAGTACCATTTTACCGTAGGCAACTAACACTGATAGCTCAGGGCGAGTCAGACCTAGTCCCTGTTTTTCACGCTCGATTAGCGTTTCATCATCAGGAATGTATTCGAGAGCACGGTCCAAGTACCCTGCTTTCTCCATAGTGTGGATGAATCGAATTTGCTCCTTAACAATGCCAACACCTTGCTGTTCAGTAACAGAGATCGACTCCGACTGACGGTAAGCATCATCCAAGACAATTTCACCCACTTCGTCTTCCATAGACTCTAGAATTTGGTTACGTTGCTTAACCGTAAGATCGCCATTTGAAACCAGTCCATTGAGGAAGATCTTGATGTTGACTTCATTATCCGAACAGTCAACGCCACCTACGTTATCAACGAAGTCCGTGTTCACTCGACCGCCAGTTAGTGCGTATTCGATACGACCAAGCTGAGTCATACCCAAGTTACCACCTTCGCCAACCACTTTGGCTCTTAAGTCACGGCCGTCAATGCGCAGCATGTCGTTAGCACGGTCACCAACATCTGTATGAGTTTCTGTCGATGATTTAACGTAAGTGCCGATACCACCGTTCCAAAGAAGATCGACTTTCATTTTCAAGATCATCTTTATCAGATCGTTAGGCGCTAAAGATGCTTTCTTCGTACCTAACATTTTCTGAATTTCTGGCGTCAACTGGATCGATTTTGATCGACGAGAGAAGATGCCACCACCTTGAGAGATCAAGTCTTTGTTGTAATCTTCCCAGCTTGATCTTGGCAAATTAAACAAGCGGTTACGCTCTTCCCAGCTGCTGGCTGAATCTGGATTTGGATCAATAAAGATGTGCATGTGGTTAAACGCAGCTTGCAATCGAATATGCTTCGATAACAGCATACCGTTACCGAACACGTCACCTGCCATATCACCTACACCGATTGCAGTAAAATCAGTGGTCTGACAGTTGATGCCCATTTCACGGAAGTGACGTTTAACAGATTCCCAACCACCTTTTGCGGTGATTCCCATTGCTTTGTGATCGTAACCGTTTGAACCACCTGAAGCGAATGCGTCACCTAGCCAGAAGTTGTATTCTGCAGAAACAGAGTTTGCCAAATCTGAGAAGGTTGCTGTGCCTTTATCGGCAGCCACTACTAGATATGGGTCATCTTCATCGTGACGAACAACGTTTTGTGGTGGTACCACCTCTCCTTCAATGATGTTATCTGACACATCAAGCAGTGCACGGATAAAGCGTTTGTAACAACGCTGACCTTCCGCAAAAATTTCATCACGACTGGTGAGAGATGGCTGGCGTTTACAAACGAAGCCGCCTTTTGCACCCACTGGTACAATTACAGTGTTCTTAACCTGTTGCGCTTTCACTAAGCCAAGAATCTCCGTACGGAAGTCTTCTTGACGATCTGACCAACGCAAACCACCACGAGCCACTTTTCCACCACGAAGGTGAACACCTTCAATATCTGGTGCGTAAACAAAGATCTCGAATGCAGGTACAGGCTGCGGAATCTCAGGAATATCGCTTGGCTTCATTTTCAAAGATAACCAAGGCTTAGGCTGCTTATTCTCGTCTACTTGGTAGTAGTTGGTACGAAGCGTCGCCATGATCATTTCGATATAACGACGAATAATACGATCATCATCCAAGCTCTCTACACGATCCAACTGCTCTGTTAGCTTTTTAATTAGATCGTTTTGGCCTTTCTCGCTGCCTTTGTGTTTCGGATCAAATCGCTTGGTGAACAGCTTGACTAGACCTGTCGCTAAGTCTGGGTAGTGGCTTAGCGTGTCTTCGATGTACTGCTGACTGAATGGGAAGCCGACTTGGCGCATGTATCGTGCGTAAGCGCGAAGAATGGAAATCTCACGGCCAGATAAAGACGCACCTAATAACAATCGGTTGAAACCATCACTTTCAAGATTACCCGCCCAAATGGCAGCAAATGCTTGTTGGAAACGATCACGAGCTTCACGAAGGTCAACGGTTTTCTCGCTCTTATGCAGCATAGAGAAGTCAAGGATCCAGAAGGTCTGACCGTTGTTTTTCTCGATCTCATATGGCGATTCGCCAATCACACGCAAACCAAGGTTTTCCAACATCGGCATTACGTCAGAAAGGTGAATTGGTTCATCGCGATGATATAACTTTAAGCGGACAGCTTTGGAATCTGCTCCCTCTTCTTGAGGTCGGTAGAACAACATACCAAGTTTATTATCATCACTTAACGCTTCTAAGCGCTCGATATCTGCAACCGCAGAACCTGGCATCATGTCCTCTTTGTATGAGCGAGGGAACGCACTCATATATTCTTTTGAAAGAGGAAGGCCTTTACTTTCACCAAAGTTAGCAATGATGGATTCTTTTAGTCTGTCATCCCAAGAGGTAGAAACTTCCATTAGATTTTGCTCGATCTTTTTCACGTCTACGTCAATGTTGTTATTGTCTACACGAACAATGTAATGTGTTCTCGCTAGTGGGCTTTCTGAGAAGTACGTTGTAAATTCAACCTCTTGCTCGCAACCAAAGTACTGCTTAAGAATGCGTTGAGTTTGACGACGCAATTCTGTGTTGTAACGATCTTTAGTGACATAAACCATGCAACTGAAGAAACGACCAAATGGGTCTTTACGAACAAACAAACGCAGCAAGTCACGATCTTGCATTTGTACAACACCCATTCCCACCTCAAGCAGCTCTTCTTCATTAGCTTGAAGCAACTCGTCGCGTGGGTAGTTTTCTAAGATATTGTGCAATGCTTTGTATGAGTATGATCCGTGGCGGTATCCACTTGCTTCAAGGATACGGTCAACTTTTTCACGGATCAGAGGAATACTTTGTACCGCTTGGTTGTAAACGGCGGAGGTATATAAACCAGTAAAGCGATGCTCACCTATTACTTTACCGTTTTCATCAAACTTTTTAATACCGATGTAATCAGTATAAGCCGGACGGTGGATACGAGATGCTTTGTTACCTTTGGTGATGATCAGAGCGTATGGTTTTTTCGCTTCTAATCGCGCTGAATCTGATAATTCAGAGAGCTTGACGCTACGCACGCGCTTGTCATCAGCAAACAGACCTAGTCCTTTTTCTTTAGCAGGAACAAGTTCGGTATCACCATTGACCTCTTTTAAGTCATAATCTTTATAACCCATAAAGGTAAAGTTATGATCTTCTAGCCAACGAAGAAATGCGATCGTTTCATCCATACGATCAGTTTGGATAGAAACACGATCTTTATTTTTCTCAAGTTCATCAGTAACAAACTTAAGCTTATCAACCATCTGCTTCCAGTCATCAACGACTAAGCGAGTATCAGATAGAATTCTTAACAGCTCTTCTTTAAGCGCTTGCATCTCGTCTTTACTAGTAAGGCGGTCTACCTCTATGTGGAAAAGTGATTGAAGAACACCACCCTCACCGTTTACGTCTGTAACTTGGCCTTTTTTATCACGCTGAATCTGTGTTGGGTTATTCAACATTAGGTGACAAACAAGATCCAAACGTGCTAAAGCCATTTTGACTGAGTCCACTAAGAATGGACTATCTGGAACAACAATTTCTACGATTGTGTGTGTGGATTGCCAGCCTTGACGACTTACGGTCGGGTTAAATACTCGAACCGAAATCTCTTCTGGTTTTTTTTCATTGATATGGTGCCAAAGGCTAACGACAGCACCATAAAGGTCGGATTCGTTTCGCTGAATTAGATCATCATCAGCAATGTTACTGAATAAGTGTTGAGCAAGTTTAGTTACAAGCGTTTGGTGAGAAAGCTCGAGTTTGTCTTGAATCAGTTGGTAAACCTTTTCAAGCAGAACCGGCACTACATTTTCACGCGCGGTCATATTCACACTCCACATTAGAATTGTTGTTTTGTAGGGGGACTTAGTAGCTAGGTTGTTACCTTAGAAACTAAGCATAGGTAATGCATGTGCCCATTGTAAAAGCATAATTACAAATGTTTAACAACTAATCGTAGTGGTAAGAGGTGAAATGTCCGATTCTGTGACTAAGATTCCTATTTAACTCTCTGCAAATACAATACATCACAGAGTTTCTAACTTAAGAAACTTATTATTTTGGTCAGTTGTTAGTCTAAACTGGCCTCTAACGCCCAATTGACTAAGAAATGGTCTAAATCTCGCGGCGGGTAACTGCAAACGCAAACCGTTGTGTGTGACAACTTGAACAACACTTGCCGCACCAGAATAATGAGATAAAAACGTTTGATATGAAATGTTGAGATTGAAGTAGTAATAGTTCATGAAGTGAAAACTAAGTGACATAAACAAATAAGGTGGCCTTAATGACCACCCTATTGTGTTGTTTACTATTCGTCTAGTGCTTTAGTCACTTTTTCGAATAGATCTTTAGCAAGATTATCCATTGCTTTGAGCTTTTCAAGCTCTGCACGAATCATTGCTTGGCGAGCTTCATCGTATTTACGGAACTTAAGCAAAGGATCAATCATTCGAGAAGCTACTTGTGGGTTCGAATCATTTAGTTGGCGAAGAATTTCACCGGCAAACTGGTAACCTACACCGGATTTATCATGGAAACGTACAGGGTTCGCACTTAAGAACGAGCCAATTAAGCTGCGCGTACGGTTCGGATTTTTCAAACTAAATGCTTCGTGGTTCATGGTTGCTTTTACTTTTTCAAGAGCATCCTCTGCAGGATTGCTACCTTGCAGTGCAAACCACTTATCCATAACCAAACCATCGTGCTTCCATTTATCGCTGTAATCAGCCATAAGTGCTTCACGACACTCGAGCTGAGCGTTATTTGCAGCACTCATCGCAGCAATCGTATCTGTCATGTTATTTGCAGATGCGTACTGCGCGTTGACTAAATCATTACCTTTTTCCGTATGTGCAAGGTACTGAAGGCAACGGTTACGTAAAGCACGCTTGCCAATAGCAGCATGGTCGATCGTATACTCTGTTTGCTTAAGCGTGTGATAAGTCGCACTTAGCTCATCTTCTAACTCTTTGGAAAGTGACACTGTAATGCTGTTTAGCACTTTGTCTACGGCATCGATATCAATTTGCTGGTACCAACCAGTAATCTCATTGATTGAAGGCATAGAGAAAACTTGAGCAATGAAAGCTGGCTCAAGCGTTTCATCCAACAGCACACCGCGGAAAGCATCTATCACACCTTCAGAAAGCGATACTTCTTGTCCCGCTTGAACGTTTTTCACATTCTGACGAATGTATTTAGCCAATAGCATTTGGCTAGCGTCCCATCGAGCAAAATCGTTCGTTGCGTGCTTCATCAAGAAGACTAACTCGTCATCGCTGTAATCGTATTCTAATTTGACTGGTGCCGAGAATTCACGCAACAAAGATGGCACTGGCTGTTCTTCGACATTTTCAAATACGAACGTTTGCTTATCTTGTTTAATATCCAGCACGTTATGAACAGATTCACCGTTACTCATCAATGGGATAACTTGACCTTTCGAATCATACAACTCGATATCGAACGGGATATGCAGCGCTTGTTTTTCTGCTTGGTCTTGCGTCGGCTCCGTAAATTGCTCTACCGTTAGTGCGTAAGTTTTTGCATCAGCGTTGTATTCGCTATTTACGCGCAGCGTTGGTGTACCCGATTGGCTGTACCACAGACGGAACTGTTTTAAATCAACACCGGTGGCATCTTCCATTGCAGAAACAAAGTCTTCACACGTCGCGGCGGTACCATCGTGACGTTCAAAATAAAGTTTCATTCCTCTTTGGAAGCCCTCTTCGCCAAGGAGTGTATGGTACATACGAATAACTTCGCTGCCCTTTTCATACACCGTTAGCGTGTAGAAGTTATTCATCTCAATGACTTTGTCAGGACGAATCGGGTGAGACATTGGGCTTGCATCTTCCGCAAATTGAGGACCACGAATAATACGTACGTTATCAATACGGTTATCAGCACGAGAGCCTAAGTCAGAAGAGAATTCTTGGTCACGGAATACGGTTAAGCCTTCTTTTAGACTTAGTTGGAACCAGTCACGACAAGTGACACGGTTTCCAGTCCAATTGTGGAAGTACTCATGACCGATCACAGCTTCGATGCCTAAATAATCACGATCTGTCGCAGTTTGATCGTTCGCCAGCACATATTTTGAGTTAAAAATGTTCAAGCCTTTGTTTTCCATTGCACCCATGTTGAAGAAATCAACAGCAACGATCATGTAAATATCCAGATCGTATTCCAGGCCAAAGCGTTCCTCATCCCACTTCATCGAGTTGATCAAAGATGTCATCGCATGGCCTGCACGATCTAGGTTACCTTTATCAACAAAGATTTCTAAATCAACACTGCGACCTGACATCGTTGTATATTTGTCACGCAATACATCAAAGTCGCCTGCAACAAGGGCGAACAAGTAAGCTGGTTTTGGATGCGGATCCTGCCATTGAACCCAATGACGACCGTTCTCTGCATCACCTTCTGCAATTCGGTTACCATTGCTCAGCAAATATGGGTAAGCCGCTTTATCTGCGATCACTTTTGTTGTGTATTTTGCTAGAACATCCGGACGGTCTAGATAGTACGTGATACGGCGGAAGCCCTCAGCCTCACACTGAGTACAAAATGCGCCGCCTGATTTGTACAAACCTTCGAGTGCTGTATTCGCTTCAGGATCAATTTTGGTGACGATTTCAAGTTCAAACTCGGATGGAAGATCGGTCAGTACCAGCGATGACTCCTTCACCTCGTGATGAGCCCAATCCTCACCATTTACTTTTACAGCGCGTAGCTCAAGCCCTTCGCCATCGAGTTCTAGCGTTGTTGTATCGCCTTTTTGAGCAACTTTTGATACCGCCGTAACGATTGTGTCATTGTCATATAGATCAAAAGTAAGATCGATATCAGTAATCGCATGAGATGGCTCTTTATAATCTTTACGATATTTGGCCAGGGGAGCTTGAGACATGAGCATAAATCCTTGTATGTCGAACAACAAAAATACCAGACTGCATGATCAAAAATGCATTTCTGGTATCACTATATAAGCTATTTGTAGGGGTTGTGGTATCAGAATACAAGTCTTTCCATCAAAAAACGGAGCTTTTAGTGCTCTAGCTCCGTTTTTTGATTAACATTTAAACAACATTAATGACTTACCGTACGCACGCGTAATTTGGCGCATGTTAAAGGCATCATGGCGTAACTCTATTGAGTACGGCGTACATATCACCATTGGAATCTTCGATCGTTAGCTCATTCTTGTTGAGCTTATACGTGGTTCCATGCTCGCCATTTTCATACAGCAGAACCAAAAACTCATCTTCTGTGTAAAACACACCTTGTTTGATGGACTCATCCCCTTCTTCGTTCGAAACCCTAAACATGAACACGAAATCAGGTTGAAGTATCAAATCCATCTGATTAATGTTGTTGGCCACAAGACCGTCGCCAGATACGTGAGAGCTAGACCACATACCTGCAAGTGAATTGGATAATCCCTTAGTGAATGTTACACCATTAAGATCAAGCGTATTATGGTTGTTGCGATAGGCATAAATTTGAGGCTCGTCGGTGTTTAAACCAAGAACGATTGTGTCTTCATTTGCGTTATACAGCCCTTCCCAATGGTCAACGGAATAGTCTTTCTTTTGAATATCAATAGAAAAGCTGTAGTCAGAACCTAATGAGAGTTTGATCGCACGAAAGTTTTCAGCCGACTCTTCGGGGTTTGGGTTCATCAAATACCAGTCTCCGATGAGAAACGGCGTGTCAAAGTGACTTAATTCATCTTCTCTGGTGTTTTCTCCACCAAACACACTAAAGCAGCAAAAGCTAAGTAAAATAAAGAACCACTTCATATCGGCATCCTTATCGTTTTCTTTTAGCTTAGCCAGTAGTCCTCACTTTCGCGAAATTTTAGATGTAGATCACGTAAATTATTGGGGGAAAATAAGCGAATATCTTGCTCGATATCGAGACAGCGGAAGACAAAAAGGCATAAAAAAAGAGTGAATCTGAAAGACTCACTCTTTTTATTCTAAATTGCCAGTTATTATGACTGATTTTCCTGCTTAAGTAGATCGACCATAATCGCGACAGACTCATCTAAATAAACATCAGGAGCCTCGTAGTCTTTTGGTATGTCATCCAATGTTTTAAATGCTTTTTTACCCAAAGCAACTTGACGTTCATTTATGCGTTGTAATCGAAGGGCTTCCGCTTTATCCGATTCAGCCTTACGAACTTTTTCGTTCAAAGACAAAGTATTATCGTCTTTTTCTTTACGATATTTCTCGATGTCTTCATTGATAAAGCGGAACTCCATTTCATCAGAAATACGCTTGTTATGAAGAGCAGTAAGTTTTTCAACTAAGGCGTCGTTACTTGGAAACGTTTGATATTGTGCTTTATCAATCTGATCCCAAGGTAAAGCATTGTCTTCAACACTTTCACCTGTTTCAGAAGCCTCAATTGGCGTTGGGTACGAAATATCTGGTGCAACACCACGATTTTGCGTACTTCCACCGTCAATACGATAAAACTTCTGAATCGTGTACTGAACATAACCTAGCTCTTTATCGAAAAGATCGTAAATATGATTCAGTGAACGATGTTGCTGAACTGTACCTTTACCGAAAGAGTTTTCACCTAAGATGATTGCACGATTATAATCTTGCATTGCCGCTGCAAAAATTTCAGATGCTGAAGCACTGTAGCGGTTAATCAACACCGTCAATGGGCCATCATAACTCACTTTTCCATCGGTATCGGCATTCACCTTGATGCGGCCATAGCTGTCACGAACTTGAACTACAGGACCTTCTTTAATGAATAAACCTGTCAATGCCGTTGCTTCTGTTAGCGCACCACCGCCATTGTTGCGTAGATCAACGATTACGCCGTCAACGTTTTTGGTTTTCAACTCAGCTAGTAATTTATCGGTGTCTTTCGATAAGCCGACGTAGAAACTTGGTACTTCTAAAATACCAATCTTCTTACCGTCTTTTTCGATGATTTCTGACTTAACTGCACGATCTTCTAAGCGAACTTTGTCACGAACAATTGTGACAATGTAACTCTTCGCATCGTTACCTTCTGGCAAGATCTGTAGATTAACCTTTGTGCCTTTAGGGCCTTTGATTAACTGAACAACATCATCCAGACGCCAACCGATCACGTCGACAATTTCTTCACCGTCTTGTCCAACACCAGTGATTCGGTCCCCTTCACCAAGTTGCTTACTCTTTGAGGCCGGACCGCCAACAACAAGTGAACGAATTACTGTGTAATCGTCTGTCATTTGCAAAACGGCGCCGATGCCTTCTAGAGAAAGGTTCATTTCCGATTGGAATTGCTCGGCATTACGTGGAGAAAGGTAGCTTGTATGAGGGTCAACCTGTCGCGCGAAGGCATTCATATACAACTGAAATGCGTCTTCATTGTTGGTCTGTGTGATGCGCTTCATCGCGTTGTTATAACGCTTCTCTAAAACTTCTTTAATCTCTGGCCACTCTTTGCCAGTCAGTTTCAGATTTAACGCGTCATATTTCACACGCTTGCGCCACAACTCGTTGAGCTCTGCTTCGTCTTTTGGCCATGCGGCCTCAGAGCGGTCTAACTCTATCTCGTCATCGGTATCAAACTTGATCTCTTCATCGAGTAGAGTTAACGCATAAGCAAAACGATCGAAACGCTTCTGCATTGAGAGGTTGTAAACATCAAAAGCAATTTGGTTGTTGCCCGATTTAAGCTGATCATCAAGCTCGACTGACCAATTTTTAAATGAATCGATGTCTGCTTGAGTGAAAATATTTCTATTGTAATCAAGCAACTCTACATAGCGTTCAAAGATCGCTTTAGAGAAATCATCATTGAGGCTGAAGTGCTTATAATGAGAGCGGGTAAATCGCGAGGTGACTCGTTTGCTAGCTGTTTCATGCTGAACTTCAGGAGAAAGAACCGGCAGGTCATCTTTATGTAGTTTGGCTTCAAGAGCCTGAGCTGATGCTGCTAGCCATAAGCTAGCAGCAATCAGGGTCACTTTTGAACGGCAATTCATGCGTAGGAGTATCTCCTTTATGCGCGCAAGTGCTCCGCTTTCACAACCATTTGTAGGCCGTTAGCAAGTTGAACACGTACATCATCCTTATTGATTTCAACAATGGTCGCTGCCATGTTTCCTTTGCCCATGTTCACGTTAACTGCGTTACCTACTGTGATTTCATCAGCATTTAGAGCGCGCGTTTCTACAGGCTTAGTTGGTTTTTGTACTTTTGGTTTATTAGTACGACGAGGCTGTTGAGGCTTTTTAGCCGCAGGTTTCGCTTTCGCCTTACCCTCTTCACGAGCTTTTTGTGCTTGTTCTTTACGACGAGCCTGAACTTTCGCCTTGCTTTCTGCAAGTGTCGCTTTCGCGTGTTCAACGTGCTCTTCTTCTAGCTCACCACAAGGGTTGCCATCTAGGTCTACACGTACTGCACCTGGTTTTACACCGTGTAGGTAACGCCATGATGAAGTGTACTGTCTTAACGCTGCACGAAGCTGTGTTTTGCTTACTTTTTCGTCTTCATTTAGACGTTCCGCAAGATCTTGAAAAATACCAATTTTCAGAGGTTTTGCTTCACCTTCTAAAGTAAAGCACTTAGGGAAACATTCAGCAATATATGCAATAACTTCTTTGCTGTTTTTTAACTTTTCAGTCATGAGGGGTCCTGATTTGAGCGGATTTCCGCGAGCATTAAGAAAAAATATTCTCGTATTATAGTGACATGCCAAGGAAAAACCACACTCGAAGGCTAATTTATGCGTCGTTCGCGTGTGAATTAAGCAGCTTTTCTACTTCAACCATGAAATGAGTGAGACCTTCTTCGTCTGTTTCATTAAATCGGCCAATACTTGGACTATCAATATCAAGTACACCAACCACCTTTCCATTAATAGAAAATGGAATCACAATTTCTGAATTGCTCGCTGCATCGCACGCAATATGCCCCTCAAATTCGTGAACGTCGTATACTCTTTGTATAGTATTAGTTTGTGCAGCAGTACCGCAGACGCCTCGACCCATTGGGATACGAACACAAGCTGGTTTTCCTTGGAACGGACCAAGAATAAGCTCTTCACCCTTTGTTAGGTAAAAGCCTGCCCAGTTAAGATCGTCAAGTTCCATGAAAAGCAATGAGCTCAAGTTTGCTAGGTTCGCAATAAAGTCTGGTTCAGACTCAATTAGAGCAACAGCTTGTTTGGTTAGTCTTTGGTATTGTTCTAAGTTCATATTAACTTCCTACTTACTATAAAAGCTTCCATTCTCAATGTATGGCGCTAAAATGCAGCCCTACTTTATAATAGGACTTATTCTCAATTACAATGCTTCTGAAAAATGACACTATTAGCCGTTCTTGGTTGATAACACAAGTAAAAAAGCACAAGTCCAAGCTGATCATAGCGAACTTGATAGCGGTGCTTGCAACCTTGATTAGTGTTCCAATTCCCCTCCTCATGCCTTTGATGGTTGATGAGGTCTTATTGGACCAACCTGCAAAAGGCTTAGATGCCATGAATGCCATTCTCCCTGAAGCGTGGCACACTCCGACAGGCTATATTTTCTTCACCCTGTTCTTGGTTGTTCTTATGCGAGCTGCGAGCCAAGGATTAAATATCCTTCAAAGCCGACAATTTACGCTTGTTTCAAAAACCATCACGTTTGAGATGCGCAGTAAAATGATCGACAAACTCGGCCGTATCAGCATCCGACAATACGAAACCAAAGGTAGCGGAGGAATCAACGCACACCTTATCACTGACATTGAGACCATTGATAAATTTATTGGTTCTACGTTAGCAAAATTCGTTATCAGTTTTCTGACTGTTATTGGTACTGCTATCGTTCTACTTTGGCTCGATTGGCGACTTGGTCTGTTTATCCTGTTAGTTAACCCTATTGTCATTTACTTCTCACGTAAACTAGGCAGTATGGTTAAACATCTGAAACGGAAGGAAAATCATTCTTTTGAAATTTTCCAAAACCGTTTAGTTGAAACATTAGATGGAATCTACCAACTACGCGCGGCCAATAAAGAACGAGAATTTCTCCAGCAACTCAAAGACAGTGCGAACCAAGTTCGCGTTGATGCAGACAAGTATGCTTGGCAATCTGAAGCTGCTGGTCGCGTATCTTTCCTTCTCTTTTTGATCGGCTTTGAATTATTCAGAGCTGTAGCAATGTTAATGGTCATGTTCAGTGACCTTACTATTGGCCAAATATTTGCCGTTTTTGGTTACCTATGGTTCATGCTGTCTCCTGTTCAAGAGTTGCTTGGGATTCAGTTTTCTTGGTATAGCGCTAAAGCGGCATTAAAACGCATCAACGACTTATTAGAGTTAGAAGAAGAGCAGAGACCGGTTTCTAAGGTAAATCCTTTCAAAGAAGGTAGAGAAGTTGATGTTAAAGTAGAAAACATTAATTTCTCTTACAATAATGAAAACAAAGTCCTAGATAATCTTTCTTTACATATGCCGGCAGGAAAGAAAGTGGCGTTAGTTGGTGCAAGCGGCGGTGGTAAGTCAACCTTGATACAATTACTTATTGGGGTTTACCGTCAAAACTCCGGTAGCATTCGCTTTAATGATGAATTAACAGAAGATATTGGTTTTGAAGTAATTCGCGACAAAATTGCCGTGGTATTACAGCAACCTATACTATTTAACGACACCTTGAGGCATAATCTAACGCTTGGTGGGGATTTTGACGAAATGTCACTTTGGCGTGCGCTTGAAGTGGCTCAGCTGCAAGATGTTATTTCTCAACTGAACCACGGCTTGGATACTCAAGTTGGTCGTAATGGCATTCGTTTGTCAGGAGGTCAACGACAACGGCTGGCCATTGCTAGAATGGTGCTGAGTAATCCTCAATTTGTTATTTTAGACGAAGCCACGTCTGCGCTAGATACCGCTACTGAAGCGGCTTTACACAAAGCACTGACCGAGTTCTTGCGTGGTAGAACAACATTAATCGTTGCGCACCGACTGTCCGCTGTTAAACAAGCCGATTTGATCTACGTGCTTGAAGATGGGAAAGTGACGCAAACAGGTACTCATGGTGAGTTAGTTGAGCAAGAAGGCTTATATCAAACCTTATATGGGGGCATACAGTCCCACGCTTAAATCGTTCAAGCTAGAGAGGTCGTTATGACCTCTCTGTCTAAGCACGCCATGCAACCCAATAACGTACGTTTGTGCCAAGGTTGTGAATTGCCTGTCGACATCGTCGACTTACCCCATGGCAAAAATGCACACTGCCCTCGTTGTGGTACACAATTATATCGCGGAGGTAGCCCTAGCCTCTCTGGTAATCTAGCCGTCGCGATAACCTGCATCCTACTATTTATTCCATCGCACTTTTTTAACTTTATTAGCATCCGACTCTTTGGTGTGATGATTCCGGCAACCCTACCTTCAGGGATGATCACATTGATGGAAGAAGGATTTGTTCTTCTTTCATTGCTCATTCTATTTTGTAGCTCTCTTGCGCCACTGACGGTTTGTGTTTCAGTGGTAACGGCACATATTTCTTTACATCAACGATGGTTCCGTGGGCTTCGTATCTCACTGTGGCTAATTCAACATTTGAAGCATTGGGTTATGTTGGATGTGTTCTTAGTTAGCATCGCCATTTCCTGTTTTAAACTCCAAGATTATTCCGACATTTTCGTCGGTCCAGGGTTAATTGGTCTGGTTCTTTTGCAGATATTTACCGTTTTGTTAGTTTCAAGAATCAGCGTCCGTCGTTATTGGGAAGCTTGGAAGCCAGAAAGTTTATATGCTTTTGAGCATAAAGATGTGCATTGCCATGAATGCCACTTGTCCCAACCTGAAGGTGACCATTGCCAGCGTTGTCATCACGAGTTATATCATCGCAAGCCAAACTCCATTCAGAAAACATGGGCTTACCTCATCGCAGCAACGGTCGCCATCTTCCCTGCTAACCTGATCCCTATTTCCATCTTGCTTACCAATGGTAAGCGTTTGGAGGACACTATTTTTTCAGGCGTGGCTGGTTTGGTAAAAAGCGGCATGTATGGAATCGCTGCGATCATTTTTGTTGCCAGTATCGTTGTCCCGGTGATTAAAATACTTGGGCTCGCCTACATCATGCTTTGCATCCAATTCAAACGTTCGGTGTTTAAGAGACAACGAATGATGGTTTACTTTGTTGTTAAATGGATCGGTAAATGGTCTGTGATGGATTTGTTTGTTATTTCTATCATGATGACTTTAGTCGATCGTGGTCAGATACTGGATTTCACACCAGGATATGGCGCCGTAGCATTTGGTGTTGTCGTAGTGTTGACCATGCTTGCAGCAGAAAGTATTGATCCAAGGCTAATCTGGGACCAAACAAGCCCAAAACAATCAGAAAAAGAGTCAATGAATGAGTGATCAGAACAGTTCTCAAACGTCATACGTACCAGATGTAAAGCGGAGTAAAGGCATATCTCCTCTTTGGCTGTTGCCAATTTTGACCATGGTCTTAGCTGGCTGGCTTGTAGTGAAGTCGATACACGATGCAGGACAACGAGTGCAAATCTATTTTTCTGATGCCGCTGGTCTTGTCGCCGGCCGAACCACTATCCGTTACCAAGGATTAGAAGTCGGCATGGTAAGAGACATTAACCTCACCGAAGATCTCGGCAGTATTTATGTCGATGCTGATATCTATCCTGAAGCTGCAAAGTTACTGAACGATAAAACACGCTTTTGGTTAGTAAAACCAACAGCTAGCCTAACGGGAGTTTCCGGACTGGATGCGCTCGTCTCAGGTAACTACATCTCGATTCAACCCGGAGATGGTCAAGAGTTTGAGACAACATTCCATGCGTTAGACTCTGCCCCAACAGATTTACGTGTTTCTCAAGGTTTGAATATTAAGCTCAAAAGCCGTGATTTAGGTGGTGTATCGGTTGGCTCTCAAATTGTTTATAAGAAAATCCCAATCGGTGAAGTGTACAGTTACCAGCTAGATGAAGATGCAAAATCTATCACTATTCAAGCCAACATTCAGGATCAATACCGACATATCATTAACAACCGCAGTCGATTCTGGAACGTCAGTGGAATTGGTGCCAGCATCGGTTTTGAAGGTGTCGATGTAAGACTAGAAAGCATGAGTGCCCTCCTAGGTGGCGCCATCGCCGTCGACTCTCCGGATGATGGTGAGCCTGTAGAAGAGAACACCGAGTTCCGTTTGTATAAAGATTTGAAAACTGCTGGTCGAGGCATCGCGGTTAAAATCGTCCTACCTGATGACAGCAAGATAAGCGGAGAAGGCGCTCCAATTATGTATCGCGGAATCGAAATTGGCCAAGTTACGGACTTGAGCCTTTCCGAAGGTCGAGAAGTGATATTGGCGTCAGCGGCAATTCAACCCGCTTTTAGTGACATGCTGACGACAGGTACTCGATTTGTTTTAGAAGAAGCAAAAGTGTCCCTTTCTGGTGTTGAAAACATTGCTAATTTAGTGCGAGGAAACTTCTTAACGATCGTGCCGGGCGCGGGTGAACGCTCTCGCCGCTTTACTGCCATTCGTAAAAACGTGTTTAACCAACAGCAAGAAAAGTCCATCGCGATTCGGTTGGTGTCCGACAATTCGTTTGGCCTAGATAGCGGTGCCAATGTACTTTATAAAGGCATCGTTGTTGGTTCAATCATCAAAGTGGGCCTAGTTAAGGAAGATAAAAAATCACAACACGAAGTATTTATGGATGTATTGATTGACCATGAATACAAACATCTGATCAAATCAAACAATCGTTTTTATGTAACCGGCAGTGCATCAGCAGAGTTAACTGAATCCGGGCTCAGCGTTACCGTTCCTCCAGCAAAGCAGTTGTTAACCGGGTCAATTAGTTTTGTGAGCGAAGGCAAGCAGGATATTCAAAAAGAGTATCAACTGTTCCAAAATGAATCATTGGCTGAATTGGCGCAGTACAATCAAAGTGGCTCTAGGGCGCTAACACTATTTGCTTCTGAATTGCCGCCGATTTCCAAAGGCAGTCCTCTACTCTATCGTAATCTTCCAGTTGGTAACGTCTCCGATTTCCAACTAGTTGATGGCGGAGTACTAATTAAGGCTACTATCGAAAACCGCTTCGCTTATCTTGTAACGCCACAAACCGTTTTTTGGAATCGTTCAGGGATTGAGATAGATGCATCATTAGCTGGCGTCAGTGTGAAAGCACACCCTTTGAAGTCGTTAATCGAAGGTGGCATCGCTTTTGACTCCGTGCCAGGCGTTGAAAACAAAATCGGAGAAAACTGGAAGCTGTATTCTGATCAAAAAACCGCTCGCAAGTTTGGGCGCGTCATTGCTTTAGAAACCGACGGTTCGCAAGAGATTGCTAAAGGAATGCCGATTGAATATCAAGGTGTTAAAGTTGGTGAAATCACTCTGGTTGTACCGAATTTTCGTCGTAACATGGTTGAAGTCACTGCAAGAATCCTACCTGAATACGTAGAAAACATTGCGGTTGAAGGCTCACATTTTTGGCTAACTGAACCAGAAATTGGTTTAGGTGGCGTTAAAAACCTCGGGGCGTTGGTGTCGAAATCCATCAGTGTTGAACCAGGTAAAGGTAAAGCTAAATTTGATTTTCAATTAGAAAATAGTTCAGAACGCGTGCATGGAATCATGTTTACGTTACAAAGTGAACAAAGAGGCTCAGTACAAGTCGGTACCCCTATTCTTTACCGCCAGATGGAAGTTGGCCAAGTGACCGACGTAAGCCTAGGAGAATTTGCTGATCGCATCGTCACGACTATCAAAATACAGCCTGAATATGCTTACCTCGTTCGTCAAAACAGTGTGTTCTGGAATGTTTCAGGAGTAGATGTTTCCATCGGGCTTACCGGCGCTAACATCAAAGCGGGAACCTTTGATAGTTTAGTTCGCGGAGGAATTGCGTTTTCAACGCCAGAGCAATCGACTATTCCACCAGCGGCAAAGAGTGGGCAATCTTTCTTTTTGTATCCACAAGCTGAAGAGGGTTGGACTCAATGGCGTACAGCGATTCCTAAGCCGTAGAATAAAGCTCAATTCACGTACAATTGAAGTTTGATCACTTTAAAAGAGCAGCAATCGCTGCTCTTTTTTATTGCTCGGCCCTTGTCACTATTCGTTTCTGCTTCGCTTTCGTATATTATTTGCCACAAATTCTGCAAACGAGATCCCACATTGCATCCTAATGTTTATATCCCAGACGCGTTTCTGGAAAAAATCCAAACTATCCTTCCTGCTCACCTCAACATGGAAGACTTTATCGCGTCGTGCCAAAAGCCACTGCGCAAAAGTATTCGAGTTAATACGTTGAAGATCAGTGTTGAAGCGTTTCTAGAACGAGCAGAAACAAAAGGCTGGAAGCTTTCTCCTGTGCCTTGGTGTGACACGGGGTTTTGGATTGAAGCGGATGAGTCAGTTGTACCATTAGGCAACACAGCAGAACACATGTCTGGCTTATTCTACATTCAAGAAGCCAGTTCGATGATGCCGGTATCTGCTCTGTTTATGAATGATGAATCTTACGATGCCGTGTTAGATACCGCAGCCGCTCCAGGCTCAAAAACCACTCAAATTGCAGCTTTAATGAACAACGAAGGTGTACTTGTGGCCAATGAATACGCCGCAAGTCGTGTAAAAGTACTGCACGCTAATGTGGAACGTTGTGGGGTACGTAACGCCGCACTAAGTAACTTCGATGGACGCGTTTTTGGCGGTTGGCTACCAGAACAATTTGATGCGGTTTTGCTCGACGCGCCTTGCTCTGGAGAAGGCACCGTTCGCAAAGACGAAGATGCGATGAAAAACTGGACGCAAGCTTCCGTACTCGACATCGCTGACACACAGAAAGATCTTATTGAAAGCGCCTTCCATGCATTAAAGCCCGGTGGTGTGATGGTTTACTCAACATGTACGCTCAGTACAGAAGAAAACCAACAAGTTTGTCAACACTTGAAAGAAACCTTTGGGGATGCTGTAGAGTTTGAAAGCCTTGAGAACTTGTTTGAAAACGCAGAGGCAGCTCTAACTGAAGAAGGCTTTTTGCATATTTTCCCGCAGGTCTACGACTGTGAAGGGTTCTTTGTTGCAAGAATTCGCAAACAGGCTGCTGTTGAGGCGCCAGAAGTCAAAAAGCGCATGGGGAAATTCCCCTTTGCTAAAACTTCAAAAAAAGAATCGACAGAAATTGCTCAACAACTCCAAAGCGCGTTAGGTATTAAACTTCCAAATGACAGTTCTGTATGGCTTCGCGATAAAGATGTCTGGTTATTCCCTAATGCTTTAGAAGCGATGATCGGCGAATTACGCTTCTCCCGTATGGGTATAAAGATCGCGGAAGCCCATAAAAATGGCTACCGTTGGCAACACCAAGTCGCGACTGCCCTGGCGACAGGTTCTGAAAGCAACGCCATTGAACTCAGTATTGAAGAAGCGCGCGAATGGTACATGGGGCGTGATGTTCGCCCACAAACCATTCCTGAGGGAATGAAAACAGGTAAAGGCGAAGTGCTTGTCACCTATCAAGGCGCAGTTATTGGCCTTGGCAAGTGGGTAAGCAACCGAATAAAGAATGGTCTCCCTCGCGAATTAGTACGAGATAAGAACTTATTTTAAAAGACGTAACGAACCATAAATAAATGAAAAGCCATCGTATTTGCGATGGCTTTTTAATTCGTAAGTATGAAAGCAAGTGGGCTCGCTAGCGATCCGGACACGCTGTACTAAACTAGTTGTATCAAAGTAATGCTTTGATGTGGCATTTCTCTCTATGTTCACCAACAAAATTATTGTTGGACAAGTTTAGCGCAGGCTCTGCGGAGCCGTTTCCCCTAGGCCCAAAAAAAGGAAAAGTTTGGGCCGTTTTTTTGGCTGTAGATCCGCTATACGTGAGTTTGGACTACGCTAGACGAATACCGTCTTTCTCAATGACAATTTTACCCTGCTTGTATAAGCCACCGATGGTCTTTTTATAAGTCCCTTTACTTGTGCGGAAAGCATCAAAAATCGCTTCAGGAGACGACTTGTCATTCAAAGGCAAAAATCCGCCTTTCTTCTCTAGCAGGTCAAGGATCTTACTAGAAAGATCGTCCATTTTCGCCACACCGACTTTTTGTAGAGCAAGGTCGATTTTGCCATCTTCACGAATGTGCTTAATAAAGCCTTTCAGCTTTTTACCGATGTAAAGCTTACCAAAAACATCCGATGGGAAAATCATGCCCCAATGCTTACCGTTAACGATAGCTTTATAACCAAGTTGACTACGCTCTGCGATGATCAAATCAACTTGCTCGTTAACTTCATAATTCGCTGGAGTTTTATCTAACCATTTATTGAACTTAGTCGTACCAACAATGCGACCTGACGCTTTGTCGGTATAAACATACACTAAAATGGTTTGTCCGGCAGAGAAGCGAGTGCGTTGCTCACTAAAAGGAATCAGTAAGTCCTTTTCTTTGATGCCCCAATTTACAAAAGCACCTGTCGCATTCACACCCTCAATCTTCATTAAACCCCACTCACCCACTTGGGCAATTGGCCTTTCAATGGTCGCAGCAAGTTGGCTTTCTGAATCGAAGTACAGAAATACGTCTACATACTCACCAATTTCAGTACCCTCTGGTACATACTTACTAGGTAGTAGAACAGAACCGTAATCATCGCCATCCAGAAATACGCCAAAATCAGCCTTTTTAATGACTTCTAAGCTGTTAATTTGACCAATTTTAATCATTGATTTTGTCTCTTTTTAAATTTACGTGGAATTATACCTAAACTAACAAGAAAATCAGAGAGAAAAGCATAGTGCTCTGTTATGCTGTTGTCGTTCAGCTATATGCCCCAGTCACTCTTTTAGCACTCTTATACTTACCTGCTCAACGGAACGCATAAGTTAAGAATGCTTTAGCAAAGTCAGGAGCTTTCTTTGGTCACCGTCGATAAACAAGACTCAATAACATTAAAAATCAGTCATGCACTCGCAAAGAGCAAAAGTGTCGACCTAGATATTTACTTTTTTATACCTGGTGAGCTTGGTTTAAACGCCGATATCATCAGTGAATCCGAATTTTATTACACCTCAATCACACAGCAACGATCTTATTACAGTACTGAAATCCTTCTTCCGCTAGTACACAGTCGACTTGCCAAACGTGGACGCCTGTCGAATCAGCAATACCGAGTAAGTTTGAGTTTGTTCGCTTACCAATACGTTATCGCGCTAGACAAAGCGGTAGCAAGTTTAAACAAGCATGAGAACAACTCCGTAACGGAAGATGAAGTGGACGAAGTTATCGAGCTCACGCTTGAGATCTTAAAGCGCTTGCGGCGTTCTATTCCTTATGAAGAGAACTTAAAACGCTACTACGTTAACATCGATAACTATCTGTCTTGGTATACCGAGCAAAAGTTCCTGTCACTGGTGGCCCATCTACCACGTGAAGGCGACTATGGCACGATCAAAAAGCGTCTGATCACGCTATGTGAGAAAGAGCAAGCCCATCGTAAACTCAACAAATACAACTCATCAAGAGTCGTTGAAGACGTTACTCGCCTATCTAACAAAATGCGCTTGCTAAGGCGATTGATTGAACACCCTATCGTGCTTCGTGAAGAAACCATATCGATGGGTAACAACATTAAGCGCGCTATCAAAGGTATTGCAACCGGTTTAGTGATGGTTGTCGTGACCTCGACCGTGATTCTCGCTCGCGATTATCTGGGGGAAATTTCTGCCTCATTCATTATCGCGATGTCTTTTATTTACGCTTTACGAGAAATCTTTAAAGATGATTTACGCGATGCCATGTGGCGATGGATCCGTAAAGGCAAACCAAAATGGCGTAAGAAGTACGTTGATCCAACGACGAAAAAAGTGGTTGGCAAAAAATTGGAGTGGCTCGATTATCGTACCTTAAGTAGCTTGCCGGATAAGATTCAAAGAATACGTAAAAAACGCGTCGTTCAACGTGAAGAGCAGATTCTTCATTATCACGAGAAAACCGAAATGGCGACCTCTCTTTTCTTGAGTGGTTACGAACAAACGAGAGAAACATTGAACATCAGTTTGCGCCCTATCATCCGCTTGATGGATAAAAGCTCAAACCGAGTTTACCGTTTAAATGAAGGTCAAGTAACCAAAGAGTCAGTAGAGAAACGTCATTTGCTCAATGTGATTGTCAAAGAGGACAACCACACCGATGAGCCTGTTTATTACCGCTGGAAAGTGGTCTTAAATCGCTCCAAAATCGTCTCTATCGAGAAGATTGAACTCAATTAAGCCAACGCCTTTAAACAAACGAGCCACAAACCACTAGGCAGCCTCTTTTCTTTGTTGGGCTGCTTTTTTTATCGAAAGAGTAAGCGAAAATTCAGCCATTGGCTCGTCACCATGTAAGTTAGGACACAGCGCGACAATTTTTACGTCACGATTTACTCGTTCACCCGTTGCCAAGGTGTGCTCGAGCATCTCATCAATGACATGACCATCGTTACAAACAAAGTGCACATCGGCTTCCGGGCGCTTTAAAAACTCGGCTTTCACACCTTTAAATGCTAGCGAGATCGCTTCTCCCTTTTCTTGCGCTTTACTCATAGCAAGAAAACCACCAGCAACATCAGCGCCAACGGCTAAAGCGCCGAAATACATGCTATTCAGGTGGTTCTTCGTTCTTCTGCGCAATGGGATACGAACCTCAACATGCTTGCTATCTATCGCAATGATTTTAGGGTGGCAAAGCCAAATCAGCGGCACTTTCGAAAAGCCAAACAGATTTAGATACAAATTCGCACGACGTAGAGCTGATAACATTTTGGTCTCCTTACCAATCTAGTCAGACCAGTTAATCAACGAAAGAAATAGATGTCAAAGAAATGTTAACAAAAGCTCGATCTCACGAGTTATTTAACCCTCATGAAGTGACGGCGTCACCCGTGAGGTATGAAGTTTATCGCAGTTACTTAGATTACCTTACAGCGAGATAGATAAAATGGTTATAAATTCAAATGTATATATATTGATTTAATGATCAAGTTTTGTCATTTATACATAAGTCATTTAAATGAATACCTACACCTTTGTATACAATTCGGTATTTCCTGGCGAAGATTCCCGTGAAACGGTTTATTCCTGCCTGTAATTCCGTTATCTTTACCCCTTCGCAATAGAGAATAAAGCTATAACATGCCTATAAAAACAGATGAATTGAGAACCCAGCCTTTGGGTCCAATGCCTACCCCAGCAGAGCTAGGTAGTGTACATCCTATTACGGATGACGTTGCAGACCGTATCGCTCAATCTCGTCGTCAGATTGAAAACATTTTATCGGGTGAAGACGATCGCCTTCTTGCGATTGTAGGTCCGTGTTCTGTTCACGACACTGAAGCTGCCATTGATTACGCCACTCGCCTGAGTGAAATCCAAGACAAGTACAAAGACGAACTGTTTATCGTGATGCGTACTTACTTTGAAAAGCCTCGTACAGTAGTTGGTTGGAAAGGTTTGATTACGGACCCTAACCTAGATGGTTCTTACGCACTTGAAGCTGGTCTTCATAAAGCTCGTAAACTACTACTGGATATCAACAAGCTTGGTCTTGCGACTGCTACTGAGTTTCTTGATATGATCACTGGCCAATACATCGCGGATTTGATCACTTGGGGCGCGATTGGTGCTCGCACAACGGAATCACAAATTCACCGTGAAATGGCGTCGGCACTATCTTGCCCAGTTGGTTTCAAAAATGGCACAAATGGCAACGTAAAAATTGCAATTGATGCAATTCGCGCATCGAAAGCATCGCATTACTTCTACTCGCCAGATAAGAACGGTCGAATGACGGTTTACCGCACAAGTGGCAACCCTTACGGTCATATTATTCTGCGCGGTGGAGAAAAAGGCCCTAACTTTGATGAAGCATCAGTCAAACAAGCATGTGATGCTTTAGCTGAGTTTGGATTGCCACAACGTTTGGTTGTGGATTTCAGCCATTCAAACTGTCAGAAGCAACACAGAAAACAAATCGACGTAGCTCAGGACATTTGTAACCAAATTAAGTCAGGCAGCACTCGTATTGCGGGTATCATGGCTGAAAGCTTTATTCTTGAAGGCAATCAGCCAATGACTGACATCAATAACCTAACGTATGGTCAGTCTATTACAGATCCATGCCTAGGTTGGGAAGACACTGCTACAATGCTAGATATGCTGGCAAGCGCTGTTAAGTCCCGAAAGTCCCTATAACAAAATAATCAAGGAATCTTCATGCCATCGTTTGATATTGTTTCTGAAATCGATACGGTTGAACTACGTAACGCCGTTGATAACGCTAACCGTGAATTGTCTACTCGTTTCGATTTCCGCAACGTAAATGCGAGCTTTGAGCTAGTAGAAGAAAACGTAAAAATGTCTGCGGAAGGTGACTTCCAACTTAAGCAAATGCGCGACATTTTACGCGGCCACTTAGCGAAGCGTAACATTGACGCGAACGCAATGGATGCACAAGACCCAGACGTTACTGGTAAAAACTGGCACCAAACTCTGCTTTTCCGCCAAGGTATTGATACTCCAACGGCGAAAAAAGTAGTGAAACTTATCAAAGACGCAAAGTTAAAAGTACAAGCTTCTATTCAAGGCGACAAAGTACGTGTTACTGGTAAGAAACGCGACGACCTGCAAGCGACAATGGCAGCGATTCGTGAAGCAGAGATGGGTATCCCATTCCAGTTTAACAACTTCCGTGATTAATCAATCTGAGAAGTAAGTAAAAACGCCAGCGCATAATCCGCTGGCGTTTTTTATTGGCTTTTGTGTAACGAACTACGTATCCACTTTTAGCATTTGGCATTGCTAGATAACCAAGTCCTGCCCTTGCAGCAATACGAATTCGCTCGTTCCTTGTGGTATGAACACGCAAATTCGAAGCTTTTCAGCTTTAGCCTTGGCCAGCATATCCGAAAGCTCAGCAGCGCTCGAGAAAGCTTCTCTTTCTGCATCTCTGCGTATTAGTTCTAACACATTCGCTTCACATCGAGTTGAGTACAGAGCCAGCTCCGCTTGTTGCATATAGCGTACGGCTTTTATTGGCAACATCTCAACATCTTTCCCAACATGTATCCAAGTACAACTTCCCTTTTCATCTAAAGGTGTTGCCATGGTCGCTTGGTAAATTGCTTCTAACTCACGATTATCTCGCGCGTTTTCCACCTCGGGATTCGAGAAAAATTGCTCCCAAAACTTGCGGCGTAAATCGACGCTAGGCAGTGCCTCTTTAATTGAGTTTCGCTTTGAGTTAGCAAAATCCGCCATCAACCCCATGTTTTGTGGCAGTATCGATTCAAGCTTTTCACGGATGTTTCGAATTAAAACTGGCGAAGCTCCACCACTAGAGATAGCGATTTGGATGCGGCCACGATTAATCATTGACGGCGTGATGAAATCACAATAAGGCTTATCATCCACAACGTTAACCAAGATGCCTAGCTCTTTGGCATCTTTGTACACTTGGTGATTTAGCTCAGGATTGTCTGTCGTCGCCCACACTTGAACAAAGTTTTTAGTGACAATGTCACTCGAATAGAAACGTTGTACCCAGCGCAGTTGATGCTCAGAAGCAAGCTTAGACAGAAAATCAACCAACGTCGGAGAAACGATAGTCACATCCGCCCCAGCCTTTAGCAACGCTTCCACCTTTCGGCTTGCCACCTCACCGCCACCCACGACGAGAACGGGTTTATTAATTAAATCTAAGAACAGAGGAAAATATCGCATTTCAATCCATGATTACTCTAATTAGCTGTTGTAGACCATGCTACCAAAAATGGGGCAAGCTCATCACCCTGTTTCGGTATCACAAATAATTTTTGTTTGAATTTTTACTGAACTTCACCTTGCTCAGCTAATGACAGTTTTAATAACAACTTTTTATTCTTTTGTATTGTTCACTCTTCTATTGATTGTTCTGATGCACCAAATTGTCCATGAATTGCACTATTTACAAACAATTAACATTTCGTCATTCTAAATCTCAAGGCACTTTGTAAGTTCTCTCAAAACTTCATTTAAATTATATATTTGAGAATTAACAGATCCTTTCCTACGCTTATAACTGGTTGATCTATCGAATGCCGTTTCTTCGAAAATCAATCACGTAGGACGATAACTCTAACGAATTGGACACGTTATTTCAGGTCACTCCTGATTAAACATGGATCATACAGGAAGGATACAAATGGCAAATAAACTCACAGTTCTTGCTTCCGTCGTAGCGGCTTCTACTGCGATGATGGCAACATCAGCTCAAGCAGCAGACACTACTCTGGACAAAGTCACAAAACAAGGTTTTCTTACTTGTGGCGTAAGTACCGGTCTACCTGGTTTCTCTAACCCTAACTCAAAAGGCGAATGGGAAGGTATCGACGTAGAATATTGCCAAGCACTGGCTGCAGCCGTTCTTGGGGATAAAACGAAAGTTAAATATGTACCCCTAACCGCAAAAGAACGTTTCACTGCGCTTCAATCTGGTGAGATTGATGTGCTTTCCCGTAACACGACCTGGACTCTCCACCGTGACACTGCACTGGGCCTAAACTTCGTAGGTGTGAACTACTACGACGGTCAAGGTTTTATGGTGAAGAAGGAACTTGGTATCTCAAGTGCTAAAGAGCTTGATGGTGCGTCGGTATGTGTTCAATCAGGTACAACAACCGAGCTAAACCTTGCAGATTATTTCCGCAACCAAGGCATGGCGTACAAACCTGTGGTATTCGACACAGCGGCGCAAACTTCGAAAGGTTTTGATGCGGGACGCTGTGACGTATTAACAACTGACCAATCTGGCCTTTATGCACTGCGTTTGAATTTGAAAGATCCGTCCTCTGCGGCCGTTCTTCCAGAAATCATCTCTAAAGAGCCACTAGGTCCAGTCGTTCGTCAAGGCGATGATCAATGGTTTAACATCGCTAAGTGGACATTGTCTGCGATGATTAACGCTGAAGAATACGGTATTAGTTCGAAGAATGCGGATGAAATGCTGAAGTCAACAGATCCAAACATCAAACGTATCCTTGGTGTTGATGGCCCTAAAGGCAAAGGGTTGGGTATCCGCGACGATTGGGGCTACCAGGTTATCAAACAAGTTGGTAACTATGGTGAAAGCTTCGAACGTACAGTCGGTACTGGTTCGCCGTTAGAAATCTCTCGTGGCGTTAATGCACTATGGAATGCAGGCGGCTTTATGTACGCGCCACCAATCCGATAGAAAGAGTTAATCAGGGCGGTTCATGCCGCCCTTTTTCTTGATTATATCTCACTGTATGAGTAAGGATCGCTCATTGGATGGCGAAAAGCGCTCGCTTGGTGGAACGGCTTTAAAGGTTCGTACGTCACCAGACATGGAGCGTTATTCTTTAGCCAGCAAGGACGAAACTTCTTTATACAGGCCGATATCTATAACTAAGGTTTGAGGTTATCGCTGTATGAAACCGACACAAGATGCATCGCCAAGTACGATGTCCAAACCAAGCGGAAGCAAGAGCCTGATTTATAATCCTGCCTTTCGTTCTGCTATTTTCCAGATCATTGCCATTGCTGCACTGGTATTTTTCTTTTACACGATTGTAAACAACGCTCTCAATAACTTAGATGCTCGTGGTATTGCAACGGGCTTCGGTTTTCTGAATCAAGAAGCCGGGTTTGGTATTGGGTTAACACTAATTGAATACGATGAAACGTACTCTTACGGTAGAACATTTATCATCGGCCTTCTTAATACGGCGTTAGTCTCCGTATTAGGTATTATTCTGGCTACTGTGATTGGCTTTACCATGGGGGTTGCCCGCCTTTCTTCTAACTGGTTAGTTAGTCGTTTAGCGGCAGTTTATATCGAAACTTTCCGAAATATCCCCCTTCTTCTGCAAATATTCTTCTGGTATTTCGCTGTTCTTCAAGCATTACCCTCACCACGCCAAAGCTTAAGTCTTGGTGAAGCTATTTTCCTGAACGTTCGTGGCTTATATTTCCCTGCACCGACTATGGAACCCGGCAGTAGCTACGTTATTGCCGCGTTAATCTTCGGGGTAATCGCAAGCTTATTAATTAATGTATGGGCGAATAATAAGCAACGTCTCACTGGGCAACAAACCCCAATGGGAAGAATAGTTTTGGGTTTAGTTGTTGGCCTTCCATTGGTTGTGTACTTCCTTGCTGGTATGCCAATTTCACTGAATTATCCTGAACTAAAAGGGTTTAACTTCCGAGGTGGTATTAGCATTATTCCTGAATTGGCTGCGCTACTTTTGGCATTGAGTGTTTATACAGCTTCTTTCATTGCTGAGATTGTTCGCTCTGGTATTAATGCGGTTAGTCATGGTCAAACCGAAGCAGCGATGTCGCTAGGCTTACCACGCTCGAAAACTTTAAAGCTTGTTGTCATTCCTCAAGCGTTACGAATTATTATTCCACCTTTAACCAGTCAATATCTCAACCTCACCAAAAACTCATCGTTAGCGATGGCGATTGGTTACCCAGATCTTGTCTCTGTGTTTGCTGGTACTACCCTGAACCAAACGGGACAAGCGATTGAGATCATTGCGATGACGATGGGCGTGTACTTGACATTAAGTCTGATTACGTCTGCATTAATGAACTTGTATAACCGTAAAGTCGCGCTGGTGGAGAGATAATATGAGTACTCATCAATTTCAACCGGATCTCCCGCCACCCGCCAATACTGTAGGCTTCGTTGGTTGGATGCGGAAAAATCTATTTAATGGCCCTATCAATTCCATTGTTACTGTCATTCTTGCGTATATTGTCGTAACTGCAATATGGTATATCGTGGATTGGGCGTTTATTAACGCAGACTGGATTGGCTCAACGCGTGACGACTGTAGCCGAGATGGTGCTTGCTGGGTATTTATCAGCGTGCGCTGGGAGCAGTTCATGTATGGTTTTTATCCAGAGTCCGAACTATGGCGCCCTCGCCTGTTCTATATCACATTAGCCATATTTACTGTTTTACTCGCGTATGAGAAGACACCGAAACGGATGTGGATTTGGCTTTTCTTCGTAAACATCTACCCATTCATCATCGCTGGACTTTTATACGGTGGTGTCTTTGGACTAGAAGTGGTAGATACACACAAGTGGGGTGGACTACTCGTTACGCTCATTATTGCGCTAGTTGGTATCGTAGTTTCATTGCCAATTGGTGTGGTGCTTGCGCTTGGTAGACGTTCAGAGATGCCGATCATTCGCAGCATTTGTACCGTCTACATTGAAGTTTGGCGTGGCGTTCCTCTGATTACGGTTTTGTTCATGGCTTCGGTTATGCTTCCATTGTTTATGTCTGAAGGCTCAGAGACAGATAAACTGATTCGCGCCCTTATAGGTGTGGTTATGTTTGCCTCCGCTTACATGGCAGAAGTGGTACGCGGTGGTCTACAAGCCATTCCGAAAGGTCAATATGAAGCCGCTGATGCGCTTGGGTTAAGTTACTGGAAAAAGACTGGGCTGATTATCTTGCCACAGGCGCTAAAGATTACTATTCCTTCTATCGTGAACACCTTCATCGGTTTGTTTAAAGACACCAGTTTGGTACTCATCATTGGCATGTTTGACGTACTCGGTATAGGACAAGCAGCAAATACCGACCCTGAATGGTTAGGTTTTGCTACAGAAAGTTATGTATTTGTCGCGTTAGTGTTTTGGGTATTTTGTTTTGGCATGTCGCGCTATTCGATATGGCTTGAAAACAAACTTCATACCGGTCACAAACGATAACTCATCAAGATCAAGGACGTATTATGACGCAACAACAAGACTACATGATCCAATTGAAGGACATGAATAAATGGTATGGTGAGTTTCACGTACTAAAAAATATTAACCTCGACGTTAAGCGCGGCGAGAAAATCGTTATCTGTGGTCCATCAGGGTCGGGAAAATCAACGATGATTCGCTGTATTAACCGTCTTGAAGAGCACCAAACAGGCAGCATTTACGTCTCTGGTACGGAATTAACTGAAGACTTAAAGAACATTGAAGCAGTACGCCGAGAAGTGGGCATGTGCTTTCAACACTTTAATCTCTTCCCTCATTTAACCGTACTGGAAAACTGTACGCTCGCGCCTATCTGGGTGAAGAAGATGCCAAAAGATGAGGCAGAAGCAGTTGCGATGAAATATCTGGAACGTGTAAAAATTCCAGACCAAGCGGAGAAGTATCCCGGTCAGTTGTCTGGTGGTCAGCAACAACGCGTGGCGATTGCTCGCTCTTTGTGTATGAACCCTAAAGTCATGCTTTTTGATGAGCCAACATCTGCACTCGACCCGGAAATGGTTCGCGAAGTACTGGATGTAATGGTCGAACTCGCCGAGGAAGGCATGACTATGCTTTGTGTGACACATGAAATGGGCTTTGCTAAAGAGGTTGCCGATCGCGTGATATTCATGGACGCAGGAGAGATCATCGAAGAAAACAACCCGGTCGATTTCTTTGAGAATCCTCAATCGGATAGGACCCAAAACTTCCTAGCGCAAATCTTACACCACTAAGATTTAGCCGAATCGACATAAAAAAGCACTGGTTTCTATGAAGCCAGTGCTTTTGTTACTAAATTCAAAAATCTGTGTGAGAATCAACATAGCTATGCTAGGCAGTAATATTGTGTTACAAGTTGCCAAATACATAACATCTTATTTCCATTATCATTTTATCTAGGATATGCATGAAAAGGGCTTGATTTTTTGAACTTTCAGCCCCATAAATGTACCAATAGTAAACTCCCTTATTGAGGATAATTATGAACAGTCCAATGTTTACTCGTTCAACAAGTGTTCCTAATACACTAGAAACTAACAAAGTACTGAAAAACACTTACTTCCTACTGTCGATGACACTGATGACCAGTGCTATCGCAGCAGTCGCGACTATGGCAATGCAAATTTCACCAATCATGGCAATTGTGATGCAGGTTGCAGCGATTGGTATTTTGTTCTTTGTTATGCCAAAGGCAATCAACTCATCATCTGGTATCGTTTGGACATTCGTTTTCACGACTCTAATGGGTGGTGCTTTAGGTCCAATGCTTAACTACTACGCATCAATTCCAAACGGTCCTACTATCATTGCTCAAGCTCTAGGTTTGACTGGTATGGTGTTCCTTGGCCTATCGGCTTACACCATTTCAAGCAAGAAAGATTTCTCTTTCATGCGCAACTTCCTGATGGCAGGTTTGATCATTGTGATCGTTGCAGCGCTGATTAACATCTTCGTTGGTTCAACAATGGCTCACCTAGTAATCAGCAGTGTTTCTGCACTCGTGTTCTCTGGTTTCATCCTATTCGATACAAGTCGTATCGTTCGTGGTGAAGAGACAAACTACATCAGTGCAACAATTTCGATGTACCTAAACATCCTTAACTTGTTCACTAGTCTGCTAAGCATTCTAGGCATCATGAACGACGATTAATCGTTTCTCGTTAAGTAGAATAAAAAAGCCCGAAGGTAATTCCTTCGGGCTTTTTCTTTGTGTGCAATTCAGTGTATTACGCCTGCTCTACTGACAACTCTATAACTTCGTCAGCTTCTGGATTTTCTCTAAAGCGTCTCACTTTGATCGTTTCCTCTCCTAACATGATTTGCTTGGCGATTCGGTGCATACCGTCAAAAACACGATAGTCACTGGTTAAGATTACCGGATACGACAAATCAGCATTGTTGATTCGTTGGCAATGTTTTGCAATTTCACGGCAGGTTGGCTGTGGCCCTTCATGACTAAACCAAGTCACTTCATTTGGGCCTTTGATATCATCAATCGAAATTTCTTCTACAGGTAAGGATTCTGCAAGTTGCCAAATACGCTCGATGGACCAAGTGGATTTTACATTGTCATTAATCTCAATGTAACGTTGTTTCGACATGACTAACTCCTTGTCATCATTGTTGTTTCTAACCTGAATACAGGCTTTCATTAATCCAATGAGAATATCGGTCTATGAAAACAAACACAACGTTGTCAGCTATTCATTCACCCATAAAATCCCATAATCAGACAAGTAGCCAAGAAAAAACCAAAACAAAAATGAATAAGCCTGGATATCCATGCAATTTCGTTGGTACTCACCCCGTAAAATTTCTAATAAACTGAATAGTTTCCTATTTATTTGAATAAAAGAGCATTTATATCAAAGTGCCTAGCTCAGTCAAAAACACTCACCATTTTGTACGCTTTTGCTTCGCTCGGCACTACTTCGAGATTCTTTTGTTGAGAACATTCTCGGCTGTCGCTAATCTATAAACATCCATGTTTACTTAACGGATAAAACGTTATGTTCGTTTACAACGGCAAAGAAATTGAAACGGATGCTCAAGGCTACTTATTGGATCATACTCAATGGGAAGAAGGTATGATTGAGCTTTTAGCAAAAGAAGAAGACATCGAGCTTACGGATGCTCATTTGGAAGTTGTGCATTTTGTGCGAGACTTTTATGAAGAGTTTAATACCTCCCCTGCAGTGCGTATGCTTGTGAAAGCGATGGAAAAAGCGCACGGCCCGGAAAAAGGTAACAGTAAGTATCTATTCAAGCTGTTTAAAAAGGGACCAGCCAAACAAGCAACCAAATTAGCCGGCCTACCAAAGCCAGCTAAATGCTTGTAGATTCATAAAATTTTAAAACCGCGTAACGGCTTATACGACGCAGGCTCCTGCATCACTTGCTCTACTGTTGCCGTTCGCGGTCCTTCTTGTAACCATTCCGAAAACGCAACTATTTGCGCGTCTGTTCCACACGCCATCACTTCAACATCACCATTGTTTAGGTTCTTCGCATAACCTGTTAACCCTAGCTTCAATCCTTGATGGGAAGTATGGTAACGAAAGCCTACGCCTTGAACGTGACCTTTTACTATAAATCTCTCACACTTTACGTTCATCTTTGTACCGCTTCTTTTTACTGAGTGATATATTCTTTTCGTCTATTCACCCCACTAAGGATAGTGGGTTTTTGCACGGTTATTATAATTATGAAAGAAATTCCATTCCGCTGGATTGATAAGTATCTCATTCACTTAAAGATTCAAGAAAAGTTCTATTTGCTCTTCGTTCTCCCTCTTCTTGCTTTAGTCATTCTCACTCTCGTCCTTAATAGCGCGGCTAATACACTGATCTCAAGTATGTACCAAGAAGAGCTCATGCTTATGAAAGGTCTGATAGAGGCAGGCAACCTTTCTCAATCTCAAGTAGCAAGCCTCATAGCGGGTTCAGAAACCGTTTCTATTGGCTCAGGGCCGCAATCCGTGTCAGTTTTAAATGGTGCGTACAGCTTGGTTGCAAACCATGAACTTTCTTTATGGACTGCCCTATCAACGACTCAAGTGAGCATCATCTGTGTGAGCTTGTTTATTCTCGCTCTTGGCGTTTACTACATCATGACGTTTATTGGCGGCGCGATGTTCACGATGAACAAAGCATTAAACACCCTTGCGGGTGGCGACTTAACTGCGAGAATGAACTTCTTCCCTGTTCGCGACGAGTTTAGTGAAATTGCTATTACGATAGACAAAGTTGCAGAACGAGAGCAACAAATGGTGCTGTCGATTCAAGAGTCTGTGGCGTTAATGCAACAAATTAGCTCAGACCTGAATCAATCGATTCATCACAGTTCAGATATTTCAGCGACTCAGCAGGAACACCTCAACTCTCTTGCGAGTGCAACTGAACAGATGGCATCAACGATTCGAGAAGTCGCGACACTAGCTCACGATTCAAGCACGCAAACCGATGATGCGCGAAACGTGGCTCAGTCTGGACAAGTGAAAGTTGAGAATACGCTTCAGTCGATTTCGAACCTTTCTAATGAGATTCAATCTGCGTCTCAAGCCGTTGCCGAGTTAGATGCCAATGCAGCACAAATTGATGAAGTCGTGACAACCATCAATGGGATCTCCGAGCAAACCAACCTACTTGCTCTGAACGCGGCTATTGAAGCTGCACGTGCTGGAGAACAAGGTCGTGGATTTGCGGTCGTTGCGGATGAGGTTCGCGCTCTTGCGGGACGCACTCAGCAAGCGACAGTGGAAATCCAAACGATGATTGAATCGTTACAGCGTAACAGTCAGTCACTTACTAAGCTGATGGAAGTGACAGTTAATAACGCAAATGAGGGACAAAACCTCATGACGGAAGTGAATCACGAAATCGGCTCTTTGGCAGATAAAAATCAAACTATCTCCGACAGTAGCATTCAAATTGCAACAGCAGCTGAAGAGCAAGGTGTAGTCGCGGACAATATCGCCTCAAGCGTTGAAGAAATTCGAGTTCAAGCAGATAACGTGTGCAATATGATAAGCACGACTTCACAAAACGTTGATCAACTGCGTAAGCAAAGCGACACAATGGAAGCACTACTTACTGGACTTAAAGCATAGCAACGGAATTTATTACAGCAAATTCAATAAAAGGGTCACTTTAGTGACCTTTTTTGTATTTAAAAGTCACTACAATGTACTGGATTGCCGAGGGATATTGCTTTTACCATTTACATCCCGGACAATACGCCCCTTTCAAAATTCAACAAGAGCTAATGAAATGACAGCTGCTATCTATTTGGTTAAAGGTCGTGAGAAATCGGTCAAGCGCAAGCACCCTTGGATCTTCTCTCGAGGCATCAACAAAGTTGAGGGCGAACCTGCTCTTGGCGAAACGGTTGATGTATTCACTCACGACGGTAAATGGCTAGCTAAGGCGGCATATTCGCCAGCTTCACAAATTCGTGCTCGTATTTGGAGTTTTGATAAAGAAGAAATCGACACCGCGTTTTTCGTTAAACGACTTAAAGACGCACAACTTCTTCGTGAAGACATTATCGAACGTGATGGCCTTACGGGTTATCGCCTTATCGCAGCAGAGTCTGACGGCTTACCAGGCGTTACGATCGACCGTTACCAAAATTTCTTTGTGTGCCAACTTCTCAGTGCTGGCGCAGAACACAATAAGCAGGCTATTGTTGACGCTCTGGTTGAGTGCTTCCCTGATTGTAATGTGTACGAGCGCTCTGACGTGGCCGTTCGTAAAAAAGAAGGTTTAAAAGAGAGCACGGGCGTCTTGCACGGCGAAGAGCCACCTAAATCAGTCGTCATCGAAGAAAATGGCGTAAAGATTAGTGTAGATATCGTTGGCGGACACAAAACAGGTTTCTACCTAGATCAACGTGATAGTCGCCAGCAAGCGATGAAATATATGAAAGGCAAAGAAGTTCTTAACTGCTTCTCTTACACAGGTGGCTTCGGACTTTACGCTCTAAAAGGTGATGCAAAGCGTGTGATTAACGCTGACGTGTCGCAACCTGCTTTAGATACCGCAAAATTCAACGCAGAGCTAAACGAGTTTGATATTTCGAAGAAGCGTGCCGTGTTCCTAAATGCAGACGTGTTTAAGCTGCTTCGTGAGTATCGTGATCAAGGAACTCAGTTCGATGTTGTGATCATGGACCCACCGAAGTTCGCAGAGAGCAAAGCACAACTAAACGGCGCATGTCGTGGTTACAAAGACATCAACATGCTAGCAATGCAAATTCTAAAACCGGGCGGCACGCTACTAACCTACTCGTGCTCTGGCTTGATGGATCAAGTTCTGTTCCAGAAAATCATCGCTGATGCAGCCGTAGATGCTAACCGCCAAGTAAAGTTTGTGGAGCGTTTTGAACAAGCCGCTGACCACCCAACCGATACCGCATATCCAGAAGGTTTCTACTTAAAAGGTTTTGCATGTAAAGTGCTTTAGGCTACGAATAAGTAAGACAAAGCAGAAGAAAAGGGCCTACTGGCCCTTTTTCATTATGGCTCTAAGTTAACCTTAGTTAGTGCGGATAACACATCTCTCTCAAAGTCCGCATTTCCCACGATTAAATCACTAAACTCTGTCGCCCCGTTTTCTATTACGATAGTTTGAATTGAGTTTCCATCGTTATGGGTTATTTCTAGAGATAAGTCATCGCCATCAATGTTCAAGTCAATACTATTGAGAAGTTCTTCTATCGTATTGTGCCCTGCATCTTCAACGACTTCACTCAGATCTAAGGTGTCCAAATCTCTCTCAAAACCTCTAATTAGATCTGTTCCTGTATCCAAGGAGTCGTTGACCCATTTAAAGACATCTGCCTCGTTATCATTACCGATCAAGATGTCATGACTTACGTCCACTTCAGCTTCAATAATATTTGCAGAGCCATTACTTGAAGCATTTACTCCTCCGTTTTCATCAATAACGAATTGCAGGGTGTTCTCACTTTGATCACCATCGTTATCCGTCAATACATAATCGAAGTCTAACGTTTCAACTGTATCACCCACCGCACCATAAAATGCATACGCACCGTCGTTTAAGTCGATTTCCAGAGTATGTTTGCTGTCGATATAGATAGTAAGCTGCATCGTTGTGTCGTCAAATGCATGCGAAATACCATCGTTATTGTCAGTTACTATTAGGTCTGAACCATCAAACGAATAAGTGACACCGTCATGTTCTATTTCGCTAATATAACCACCATCTGCACCAATACCTGTATCTGGAGAAGTGGTATACATCAAGTTCCCCCCAACAGGTTGAATCACTGACTGCAACATAACCGGAGGTAATTGAGTTACGTCAGGAACCACAACACCATCAAGGTCTTGATTCAAAAAGCCATCATATGCTACGCGATCTAATTGCTCCGGCATAAGATTAACGCCCATACCATACGCTAGGGCTGTTATCTGATTATCAGGATCGGTTAGGTGATCAATCCAACTCTGCTCGCGAGCGTCGTTTATAAATGATGACGCAGGGTTTGGCTGACCATCTGACAAGAAGTAACTAACATTCGACGCACTGGTTAACTTACCTACATCATCCCATGACTGTTTTGCTTCATTTAGCGCGTTGTTATAGTTAGTCGCGCCACCCGCAGTTAGCGTCTCAATATACGCTTTGGCCTCCTCGACCGTCAGCCACGTCGCAGCACCTATAGCGTAAGTGGATGCTGTACTGCTATAAGTAATAATTTGAACTCGCGTTTGACCGATAGACTCATATTGATTCAATAACTGAGTTGCCGAATCTTTCATTATCTGCAAGCGATTATCCGTTCGCATAGAACCCGAGACATCCATTATGAGCTGAACGTTGGCACTTTCTTTAGTTTCTGCAACTACATCGTGAATAATAGATGCAGAATCTGGTGAGTCATCTTCCACAATAACGTTGACCGTTGTGGAGTTAGTAAGACCACGAGCATTCGAGACAAGCACAGGCACCTCAATATTTAAGGTGTCTTCTCCAGATGGGTTGGAGTGATCAATCGGACCAAGAAGCTCCGTAGATACCACTCCAGTATCATTGACTGATATTTTGATAACCTCTTCACCGTTCGCTGAACCGATAAGCATTTGGTCGTTATTTGATAACGTCCACGTTACAGAGATACCGTTACTAGTAAGAGCTGTAGATGGTTCACTGAGCGTAACAGAATCAACGGTTTGACCCAGCGTCAATTGTTCTACATCAGTACTCGAGTCAGTTGTGTCATCAAAGCCGTTTAGAGCAGAGTCATCAGCAATGGCGTTGCTTAAGCCTTCCTCAGAAACGTTTAGTGTTACACCTTCTACAATTGGTGGGGCGTAAGGGTTGACAGAAAAGTACCCCGTTTTACTGTCGCCATCATTATCAGTAATAGTGTAGTTAAAATCGATATCCCCATCGCCATAAGGTGAGGTCAAAGGCAAGTATTGGAAGAACTCCCATTTTCCAGTGCTAGGTGTAAGTTGAACTTCGAATGCAAGCTCTCCATCAGCCTCTGCAATCAGTCTATTAGAGTTTTGTGGATCGACGTATATCAACACGTCTTTACCATCTAGAGTCTCTAAACCAGCCTCACCTCCATTTAAGACTATAGAACCAGGGCCATCAGCTCCATATACAGCACCGAGGTTCCCATCCGCACTAGCAATTGGCACGCCAGAGTACGCACCTGTAAAGGTTATTGATTTAACGGTAAAGTCACTGTTGTCTTCAGTATCCGGGCCATTGCCATTACTGGTCGCCTCGAGGATGATTTTATCAAAGCCTCCCTGTTGAACATTGAAATTTGCCGCGTAATCACCACTGCTTGCGTCAGAGCTGAACGATTGCTGAGCAATTAATACACCATCTCTATAAAAAGATGCGATTCCTTTCTCAAGTTCACCACCAAACATTTTCTCAAATTCTATTTCTGCTCCGTAAGCAACTTTATTGCCTAAGTCTATGATTAACTGCTCTGATACACCCTCATTACCCGCGAATCGATAATCGACTTCGTTTTCTAATTGGAAGCCGTTGTTACCAGAACTTTTAACGCCAATCCCTTCTGATGATTGATTGATTTCAGCTGTTCCCAGCATCACAGATTCGTCAGACACAAAACCGTTTGCAGTCACAACAACGTCCCCAAATGTTCGACTGGTTGCATCTGCCTCACTTCCTGCAAAATCTATGCGCCCTGTCAGAACGTTAGGTGCACCAGTAAGCGACACATCGACGGGTTGAACAACAACAGGCACGTATGGGCAATCATCTTCAACGGCCACATTTAAGCTTTGAGATGTTGTTGTTTGTCCATCACTTACAGAAATCTGTAAATCAAAGTTGATGATGTCTTCCACATCATTAACAGGATGATCAAGTGGCTCAAACAGAGTAATAGTATAGTCCCAAGAGCCTTGACCTGAAGCTGAAGGCTCGCTCAGCACAACAGTAGCAACAACGCTCAGGTGAGCAGTTTTCGCAGTCAGCGTTTGAGTACTGTTGTCCCACGTCCACGATATAGGCTCCCCTCCTGATGTTAGGTTGTTAGGGCCTGCCAATACCACTGAAACATTCGCCGTGTCTGGATCGGCAACTATGAATGTTCCTGAGAAACTTGCGGAGTTAGTGGTGTCTGAAGGTGCTCCTGTATTATCAGGGATACCATTAGCTAAACCTTCTTCCGAAACAACTGCATTCACAACATTTGAAATAGAAGGAGGAGCATCATTATCAATAATCGTTGCCGTACCGGTATCGCTGCCTTGCACTGCACCAATGCCGGTTACTGTCACGCTGAAATCTTCAGGGCCTTCATAAACAGCGTCATCAATGGAAGCAATACGCACATCAAACTCAGTTTGCCCCGCTGGCACCGTTACTACACCATCGTTTGGCACTGTCACCCAACCACTTCCCGTGTTGTATTCTAGGGTGCCCAAATCTCCAACTTCGGTGTCACCCAAGTTGAGGCCTAGCTCGATTTGAACTGTAGACTCGGAGGCATTCGATAGCGTCACTTTGAAGTTGGCTGTCTCACCCTCATTAATGGTGCCAGCATCTGAAATAGTCACGCTTGGACGGTCATCATCCGGATCGGGACCCGGGCCACTGCCGTCATCCACTATCGTTGCCGTCCCCGTATCGCTGCCTTGCACTGCGCCAATGCCAGTCACCGTCACACTGAAATCTTCAGGGCCTTCATAAACAGCATCATCAATGGCAGCGATGCGCACATCAAACTCAGTTTGCCCTGCTGGCACCGTTACCACGCCATCGTTTGGCACTGCAACCCAACCGGAGCCTGTGTTGTATTCTAAGGTGCCTAAGTCTCCAACTTCGGTGTCACCTAAGTTCAGGCCTAGCTCGACTTGAACAGTGGACTCAGAGGCATTCGACAACGTCACTTTGAAGTTGGCTGTATCCCCCTCATTGATGGTGCCAGCGTCTGAAATAGTCACGCTTGGACGGTCATCATCCGGATCGGGACCCGGGCCACTGCCGTCATCCACTATCGTTGCCGTCCCCGTATCGCTGCCTTGTACTGCGCCAATGCCGGTTACCGTGACACTGAAATCTTCTGGACCTTCATAAACGGCGTCATCAATGGAAGCAATACGCACATCAAACTCAGTTTGCCCTGCTGGCACGGTCACCACACCATCGTTTGGCACTGCAACCCAACCGGAGCCTGTGTTGTATTCTAAGGTGCCTAAGTCTCCAACTTCGGTGTCACCTAAGTTCAGGCCTAGCTCGACTTGAACAGTGGACTCGGAGGCATTCGACAGCGTCACTTTGAAGTTCGCTGTCTCACCCTCATTGATGGTGCCAGCATCTGAAATAGTCACGCTTGGACGGTCATCATCCGGATCAGGGCCCGGACCACTGCCGTCATCCACAATCGTTGCCGTACCGGTATCGCTGCCTTGCACTGCGCCAATGCCAGTCACCGTGACACTGAAATCTTCTGGACCTTCATAAACGGCGTCATCAATGGAAGCAATACGCACATCAAACTCAGTTTGCCCTGCTGGCACGGTCACCACACCATCGTTTGGCACTGCAACCCAACCGGAGCCTGTGTTGTATTCTAAGGTGCCTAAGTCTCCAACTTCGGTATCGCCAAGATTAAGACCCAATTCCACTTGCGTTTCCGCTTCAGACGCGTTCGACAGCGTCACTTTGAAGTTCGCTGTGTCACCCTCATTGATGGTGCCAGCGTCTGAAATAGTCACGCTTGGACGATCATCATCCGGATCGGGGCCTGGACCCGTGCCGTCATCCACAATCGTTGCCGTTCCCGTATCGCTACCTTGCACCGCCCCAATGCCAGTCACCGTCACGCTGAAATCTTCAGGGCCTTCATAAACAGCGTCATCAATAGAAGCGATACGCACATCAAACTCAGTTTGCCCTGCTGGCACCGTTACTACGCCATCGTTTGGCACTGCAACCCAACCGGAGCCTGTGTTGTATTCTAAGGTACCTAAGTCTCCAACTTCGGTATCGCCAAGATTAAGACCCAGCTCCACTTGCGTTTCCGCTTCAGACGCGTTCGACAGCGTCACTTTGAAGTTCGCTGTGTCACCCTCATTGATGGTGCCAGCGTCTGAAATAGTCACGCTTGGACGATCATCATCCGGATCGGGGCCTGGACCCGTGCCGTCATCCACAATCGTTGCCGTTCCCGTATCGCTACCTTGCACCGCCCCAATGCCAGTCACCGTCACGCTGAAATCTTCAGGGCCTTCATAAACGGCGTCATCAGTGGAAGCGATGCGCACATCAAACTCGGTTTGCCCTGCTGGCACCGTCACCACGCCATCGTTTGGCACTGCAACCCAACCACTTCCCGTGTTGTATTCTAAGGTGCCTAAGTCACCGGCTTCCGTATCTCCCAAGTTCAGGCCTAGCTCGACTTGTACTGTAGACTCAGAGGCGTTCGACAACGTCACTTTGAAGTTGGCTGTATCCCCCTCATTGATGGTGCCAGCATCTGAAATACTCACATTCGGGCGGTCATCATCCGGATCGGGGCCTGGCCCCGTGCCGTCATCCACAATCGTTGCCGTTCCCGTATCGCTACCTTGCACCGCCCCAATGCCAGTCACCGTCACGCTGAAATCTTCAGGGCCTTCATAAACGGCGTCATCAGTGGAAGCGATGCGCACATCAAACTCGGTTTGCCCTGCTGGCACCGTCACCACGCCATCGTTTGGCACTGTCACCCAGCCACTTCCGGTGTTGTATTCTAAGGTACCTAAGTCTCC
>NZ_JAWOQO010000248.1:0-1078 GCF_033337345.1 Vibrio sp. YT-18
GGATCGCGACCTTTCAGGAAGTCACCGATTTTCTGTGCTGGCGCATCGTAGTTTTCGCCGCCTAGTTTGTAAGCGTTAGATTCAAGTTCACGTTGGAAACGGATACCTGCTAGAGGATCACCCGGGTAATCCACCTCAGGAGAGATACCCACAACAATCGCACTGTTTGCGTTACGCTCTGCACGAGAGTATTGGCTCATGCCGTTCGTCACTACGCGACCTTCTTCAGATGTCGCCGCAACAACAGTGCCGCCTGGACACACACAGAAGCTGTACACGGTACGACCATTTTTACAATGATGAACCAGTTTATAATCCGCAGCACCAAGAATTGGGTGACCCGCATTTGGACCAAAACGCGCTTCGTCGATCATCGATTGCTTGTGCTCGATACGGAAGCCAACCGAGAATGGTTTCGCCTCCATGTACACACCGCGCTCGTGCAACATTTCAAATGTATCACGCGCACTGTGACCAACAGCCAATACCACGTGACGAGATTTGATCTCTTCACCGTTTGACAATGTCACGCCTGTGATTTGACCGTCTTCCATATGAAGATCATCAACACGAGTACTAAAGCGAATTTCACCACCTAGCTCGATGATGGTCGCACGCATTTTCTCGATCATCGTTACCAGCTTGAAAGTACCGATGTGAGGTTTACTTACGTATAGAATTTCTTCTGGTGCGCCAGCCTCAACAAATTCAGTGATCACTTTGCGACCGTAGAAGTTTGGATCTTTCACTTGGCTGTACAGCTTACCGTCAGAGAACGTACCCGCACCGCCCTCACCAAACTGTACGTTTGATTCTGGGTTTAGCGTGCGTTTACGCCAGAAACCGAAAGTATCTTTAGTACGTTCACGAACTTCTTTACCACGTTCAACGATGATTGGGTTGAAACCCATTTGAGCCAACACCAAACCAGCAAACAGACCACATGGACCAAAACCGATGACGATTGGGCGCTCTGTTAGGTTCTCAGGTGCTTTCGCAACAAACTTGTATTCCATGTTTGTCGTTTGGCGAACGTGAGGATCGTTTGCGAACTTCGCTAGCAACACGGTTTCATCGC
>NZ_JAWOQO010000249.1:0-1076 GCF_033337345.1 Vibrio sp. YT-18
CAAGGGTGATATTCTTAAGTCTGACTTAGATTACTACCAAGTGAAGCTGCGTAAGCATCAACCTGATCCAAATAAGTTAGCGGCCAAAGCGCGTCTAGAGCGTGAAGTCAAAGCTAAGCGAGATTCCTTGAAAGCGGTGGGCAAGTACGATGATTCGCAACGCACGGGTTACTCAGGTGTGATGCAGTCATTAGCAAAATTGGGCAACCAAGAAATCTCTTTATCCGAAATTCGCATCAACAACAACACCTTGGATTTAAAAGGCTTAGCGAAAGCTCCGAGTTCAGTGCCGAGTTGGGTAAGCCAGTTCAAGAATGAGATCAGTCTTGTTGGGCGAACATTTGACGACGTGAAAATCGGTCGCAATGAGAAAGACATAGTGACGTTTGAGTTGAAAACGCGCGAGGATAAAGAGAAATGAACGAATTCTGGAGCTCATTAGAAGAGCGCTTTGGAGACATGAGCGCGCGCGAGAAAATGCTGGTGGCGCTGTGCGGCCTCGTGACTGTAGTTATGTTGCTGTTTACGTTGGTGCTAGAACCTAAGCTCAATCAGATCTCAAATAATGAAAGACAGCTGAGTAACTTAAAGCAGTCAAACCAAAAAACAGAAATTGATATTTTACGTGTTAAGGCTCAATTGAAGAAAGATCCAAACGCAGATATTGATTTGGAAATTTCCAACCTGTTGACGGAAAGTCAGCATCTTTCGATGCAGTTGTCGCAAATTATTGAACACTTGGTAACGCCTTCACAAATGGCGGGCGTATTAGAGAGCGTATTAGAGCAGCAAAGTGGCATTCACTTGGTGTCATTGCAGACTCTGCCATCTGAGCCGATCACAGAAGATAAAGAAGCATCACAATACTCTGGCTACTACGTACACCCAGTACGCATGGAGCTAACTGGTGACTACTTTTCTATCGCCAACTACTTAAACAAGTTAGAGAGCTTACCTGCCAGCTATTTTTGGCGTAGCTTCAGTTACAAAGTAGAAGAATATCCAAAAGCGAAATTAGTGCTTGAAGTGTACACATTAGGTTCTCGAGAGGAGTTTATCGGTGGTTAAAAAACTCA
>NZ_JAWOQO010000250.1:0-1075 GCF_033337345.1 Vibrio sp. YT-18
TTTAGATACGCTTGGCGACCGAGATGGTCAGTCTATTCGTGATGAAATTGTCGAGTTTCATCATTCTCAATATTCAGCCGATCTTATGACGCTGACGTTGTTTGGGCCTCAATCTCTTGATGAGCAGCAAGCTTGGGTAGAAGCCATGTTCGCTGACATCCCTAATCATCAATTAAGTGGCAAATCGATTGATGTACCGATTGACACTGAAGACAGCACCGGAATTTTGGTTCAAATTGAGCCCATCAAAGAGTTTCGCAAACTCATTCTCACCTTCCCTATGCCGGGAATGGATAAACACTACGGCGTGAAGCCTCTCTCTTATTTCGCTCATTTGTTAGGTTACGAAGGCGAAGGGAGCTTGATGCTTCAACTGAAAAGCAAAGGCTGGATCACTTCCCTATCAGCCGGCGGCGGGGCAAGTGGCAGCAACTATCGTGATTTTACGGTCAGTTGTACACTCACACCAGAAGGGTTAGACCACGTAGATGACATCATTCAAGCTGTCTTCCAATATCTAACCATGATCAAACAAGACGGAATGAATGAGTGGCGCTACCTAGAGAAGCAAGCAGTATTGGAATCTGCATTCCGCTTTCAAGAACCTTCACGCCCTCTCGATTTAGTTAGCCATTTAGTCATCAATATGCAGCATTATCAGCCGCACGATATTATCTATGGCGACTACAAAATGTCGGGCTATGATGAAGATCTGCAACGTTCTCTGCTGCAATATTTATCTGTCGACAATGTCCGCGTTACGCTGATCGCCAAAGGACTTGAGTACAATCGCACTGCGGAGTGGTATTTCACCCCCTACTCCGTCACTCCATTCAGTAGCGAGCAAAAACGCTTCTTCCAACAAATTGATCCGCGTTGGCAGTTTGTTCTGCCAGAGAAGAACCCGTACATTTGTTACGACCTCGACCCAATGCCCTTTGAAAACGGGGGCTCACTACCGGAGTTGATTGAAGATCTCGAAGGTTTTCGCCTGTGGCATTTGCAAGATGATGAGTTCCGAGTGCCGAAAGGCGTAGTGTACGTTGCGATCGACAGTTCTCACGCGGTCGCATCG
>NZ_JAWOQO010000251.1:0-1074 GCF_033337345.1 Vibrio sp. YT-18
CTCAAGAAGTTAGCGCCGAAAGGTCGTGTTGAAGACATTCGTTTAGCCATGAATGGTGGCTTAGATACGCTGCGTTATTCGGCAGACCTCTATGAGTTAGCTATGACTCAATGGGAACTGTTGCCGGGCTTTCAACATGTGCAAGGCAGCGTTGCGGGTGACTTGAAGCAAGCGAAAGCGAAAGTCACGGTCATTGATGATGTTTTCCCGTACGGGGATGTATTCCAAGCCCCATTGAACATCAAGCAAGGCGAAGTCGACATCATCTGGCAGCAAGATGAGACAGGTTGGCGTTTGTGGTCGGATAAAGTCACGGCTGCGACTCCGGACCTTCAAGTGTTGGGCGCATTTCGACTCGATTTCCCTAAAGAGCAAAGCCCATTCCTATCGTTTTATGCTGAGGCGGATCTCTACAACGCTGGTGAAACTTGGCGTTACTTGCCAACCTTGGCATTAGGTCAAGATCTGACGGATTACCTATCGACCGCCATTCAAGGCGGTAAAGTAAATACGGCCAAATTGCTGTGGTATGGCGAGTTAGGAGATTTTCCTTACAAAGAGCACAACGGCATGTTTCAGGCATGGGTTGGCTTAAAAGACGCGAAATTCAGTTTTGATACTGCGTGGCCAACCATTACCGACTTGCAGCTTGATCTATTGTTTGAAAACGACGCCATGTATCTGGATTCCAAATCGGCGACGTTAAATGGCGTTCACGCTAAACGCATCACGGGGCGCATTCCGGAGTTGGCTGAAGATGGCCATATCGAAATTGAAGCTAAAGCCACAGCTCCGGGTAATGAAGTTCGCGACTACATGATGGCTACGCCGCTGGTTGACTCGGTTGGTGCCGCTTTGACGGCCTTGCAAGTCAGTGGCCCGGTGTATTCCGAGTTCCAGCTCAACATTCCTTTTGATATGGAAAAAGACGCGCGAGCTTGGGGTTATGCGGATTTGAAAGACAACCGTGTTGATATTGATGCGCCGCCAATGACGCTAGAAAAAGCCACAGGCCGCATTCAGTTCGACAACGATGTGGTGACGACATCTGGCTTGTCTGCAGAGTTACTCTCG
>NZ_JAWOQO010000252.1:0-1070 GCF_033337345.1 Vibrio sp. YT-18
ATTATTTTCTTTACGGCACTATTCCCACAATTCATTGACCCAACCGATTCGCTGCTGGCCCAATATGCGATTTTCGCGGGTACGTTCGTAGTATTCGAATTGAGCTGGTTAACCTTTTACGCCTTATTAGGGGTTAAAACATCCAATTGGTTATTTGAAGCAGGACGAGCTAAGTTGTTCAATCGCTTAACGGGTGGAGTGTTTATCAGTGCTGGTGTGATGCTATCTACGGCGAATCGCAGCTAGATTGTGAGGTAACCCCTAATTTAGGGATAGCTTATTTCCAATATGGAAATTAACGGTTTGTTTTTTTTCATTAGTGGCAAGGCTTAACTAGGCGTAAAATTCACTCTAGCCCTTTAGGGGTAATGGTCTGTACCTACCCAGATCCAGATGTCGTGGTCTTTTTTGCAGGAACATCCTTGATGACAAGCCTATCTGAACTCCAACAGCGTTTTCTCAATATCGCAACCGACGGCCGTTTGTCTCCGAAACAGAAGTCTAACTTCCTCGCTTTACAAGCCGAAGCATGTATTCCATACATGCCCATTTCTGAAGCACTTCGTGAAGCGATGAGCGATGGCGTAATTTGTGACATGTTTGAAGGTCATGCGCCTTTTAAACCGCGTTATGTTTTACCTGACTATGCGAAGTTTTTATCTCAAGGCTCTGAGTATTTGGAGTTGTCACCTGCAGAAGATTTTGATGATGCGCTAAATATGCTTACCATCATTTATCATCATGTGCCGTCAGTTACTAATATTCCGGTGTATTTAGGGCAGTTAGACGACGTCATGATGCCTTATGTAGACGACCAAACTGAAGCGCAGATTTACAAAAAACTTCGACATTTCTGGATCATGTTGGATCGCACGTTGCCGGATGCCTTCATGCACGTGAATATCGGGCCGACAGACAACATTATCTGTCGCACTATTTTGCGTGTGGACGCAGAGCTCAAGCAAATTGCACCAAATCTCACGTTTATGTACGACGAATCGATCACACCAGATGATTTGTTACGTCAGGCGACGACAAACATTTGTGACTGTAGCAAGCCTCATATTGCG
>NZ_JAWOQO010000253.1:0-1070 GCF_033337345.1 Vibrio sp. YT-18
ACCAAAACACTTGTCGTCGGCCTCCAGTGAAGATTCTCATATCGACTCTTTAACCAAACTGTATAACCGATTTGGTTTCACCAAGCGCCTAGAACAACTGATCAAAAGCCAAACACCGCTATTGGTGTTTTACCTCGATATCGATAACTTTAAGACTATCAATGATACTTACGGCCATGACGTAGGTGACTCTGCGATTCAACTGGTCGCGAAGTGCATCCGAGACAACATTCGTCACAGTGACGTCGCATCTCGCTTTGGTGGCGAAGAGTTTATTCTCGCGATATACGATGAAGATATTGAAGGGATGAAGCACATTCTTGAACGAGTCAAAAAAGCGATTGATGAACGATCACGACGAGTTACGAAGAATGGATTTACCGTGTCGGGTGGTGTGGTCTTTAGCTCTGCAAGCAAAGCGGAAAGCTTTGATGAACTGTTCAAGGCGGCTGATGAGAAGCTCTATGAAGCGAAAAGTACCGGAAAGAACAAGATTTGTTATTAGTTCGAGGCGCGCTTGCTAAAAGGGCGATAATATCGCCCTTTTTTGTACTTGTCGTTCAACCATCACGCACAATTCGTGCATGTGGAGTGCTTAAGCCACTTGGCTTTGACGCGATTGGAGTTCATCGCGGTAGCGCTGGATGTGCTCAACAATTGGTGCTGCTTTATTAAATGTTCGGATTTCGCGGAATAATTCGTTAGCTTCTGGGTAAGATTGGCGCAGGTAAGCGAACCATTGCTTCACGCGGTTTGGATAGTACAAACCTTTATCACCCTTCATTTCAAACTTTGAGTAGTAGATCAGCAGGTCGACCACATCAGACCAAACCATTGGCGTGTGGTTGTGTTTTACCATGTTACCTAGGTTAGGAATGTTGAACGCACCGCGGCACACCATCAGAGAGTCGACACCAGTGGTTTCAATGCAGCGTTGACCATCTTCGAAATTCCAGATTTCACCATTGGCAATCAAAGGGATGGAGAATCGCTCGCGAATTTTATTGATGTATTCCCACTTGATTTCAGATGCTTTATAACCACCTTGCTTAGTACGTGCGTGAACGGTC
>NZ_JAWOQO010000254.1:0-1069 GCF_033337345.1 Vibrio sp. YT-18
TAAAAAGAAACCCGCTGCTTCGGAGTAAACTCCCAAAGAGCGGGTTTCTTTTTTCGCTTATCTTTACGCCAAGCTATCGGAACTTGCTTTTGAGCATCAGGAACAAGAAGTAGGTACTACCGATAATCGCGACTAACGTACCAGCTGCAATTTGGCTCGGGTAAATGGCGATTTGCCCTAACCAATCCGCCCAAACCATAAGCGTTGCACCAATCAAACTGCCAACGAATAATTGTTCTTTGACCTTTCTTGCTCCTAGCATCATCGCCATGTGTGGTGCGACCAAACCAACAAAGGAAACAGGGCCGACCGTCGCCGTTGAAAAGGCACACAGCAGAGCAACGATAACAAGCAAAATCGTGTTCGCAGATGATGGATTCAGCCCGCGCGCGTTAGAAAACGCTCGACCAATAGAAATCAGTGTTAGCCAACGTGACAACGCAAATACAATCGCTAAAAGCACCAACAGGGCGATAAGCAACATCAATGCACTTGTGCTGGTGACGCGATACGTTGAGCCCGTGAGCCAGAGCAAAATTTTGTAACTTTCCCCAGAGCCTTGCGCCAACGCAAACTGCACGAGAGCTTGTAATAGGGCGCTAAGGGCAATACCCGAGAGTACAAAATTAGAAGGGTTAAAGTGGCTGCGTTTCCCGATAATGAGCAGCAGCATCAATACGGTCAGACTGCCCAGAAAAGCGACGCCCCAGTTAAATGCGGCGAGTACAGAGCCAACCATCACACCAGTGATGATAATGGCAAAGGTTGCGCCGGATGACACACCGAGAATGTCTGGGCTCGCGAGTGGGTTGTAAACGATGCGCTGCAAAATGATCCCTGCAATGGAAAGGGCAACGCCTACTGAAATCGCACTGATCATGCGTGGCCACCGCAGTTGCCATTGGAACTCGCCAGGAATCGCAAACTCAATACCACTGATACCGTGCGTAACAAATGAGTAGGCCAGAATGCCGATGATTCCCATTACTGCAATGCCCCAAACTGCTGCGTTCGATAGGGCCGTTTTTCCTTGGCTCATCGACAAGTTCAGCTGATCCGTAGCTGTCAG
>NZ_JAWOQO010000255.1:0-1069 GCF_033337345.1 Vibrio sp. YT-18
GTCGCGCATGACTTCCCAATTCAGGTTCTCAGCAATGCCATTTACTTTCTCCAAAGCCTGATACATAGGAACCGTACCAATTGGCACCGGGCTATTGCGTAAAATCCATTCGCGAGTTTCATGAATGTTACGGCCGGTAGAAAGGTCCATCACGGTATCGCCACCCCAGCGTGTCGCCCAGACAAGTTTTTCCACTTCTTCTTCGATTGAAGACGTGACCGATGAGTTACCAATATTGGCATTCACCTTAACTAAGAAGTTACGGCCAATAATCATTGGTTCAGATTCTGGATGATTGATATTCGAAGGAATGATGGCGCGACCTTCTGCGACTTCTTTACGAACGAATTCTGCAGTAATGTCTTTAGGTAGATTTGCACCGAAGCTTTGGCCGGGATGCTGCTGAGTCAGCACGTCATCGCGATATTTAGCGCGACCCATGTTCTCACGCAGTGCAATGTATTCCATTTCCGGAGTAACAATGCCTTTGCGAGCATAGTGTAGTTGAGTCACACATTTTCCGGCTTTAGCTCGTCGAATACGTGGTAAGTTGCCATAACGCAAATCATCTAAGGTTTCATCGTCAAGACGCTCTTTTGCGTAAACAGAGCTCACATCTTCAAGGATTTCAGTATCATTGCGTTCTTCAATCCACCCTTCTCTAAGCTTTGGTAAGCCACGATAAAGGTCGATAGAGTAATCTGGATCGGTATATACGCCAGAGGTGTCATAAACACGTACAGGCTCATTCGGCTCAAAAATTGGAGCCTCTTTGGTGCCACCAATTAGGCTATCAGCCAAAGAAATTTCACGCATTGGCACTCGGATGTCAGGACGAGAACCCTCTACATACACTTTGGTTGAGTTTGGGTACGGCTGTACCGAGAGAGTATCAATAAACTGTTTTGCTTCCAGTCTCGCTTGTTTGCGACTCGACATAGCATTTTTCCTTGCTTGTTATTCTAGATAAAAAGTATTGGGATAAAAATGCTTGGCGGATAGATGCGACAAGAGGGGTCGAATTATGGACGATTAGAGTTCAGGTGCTCACTCTTTGTCTATTACTGCA
>NZ_JAWOQO010000256.1:0-1066 GCF_033337345.1 Vibrio sp. YT-18
GCGAATAACGGTGTCACTGTTGACGGCTTTTTTGTCTTTGCGACGGCGTTGAATTACGCGATCGCCAAGCAAGTCACTTTCGCATATCAGCGCGAAATTCAGCTCGTCATGAATAAAGCCGTGTTCTGCTGAACCAAGAATCAACGTGAAACGGTGGTCTGACTCCAAAGCGTGATACAGCGATTCTTGCACCACTGGGCGAACTTTGATGCCTTGAAGAAGCTCAGTCAGGGCTTCGCGTCGACCTTCTGATTCCACTGAAAAGATGAATTTGCCCGTAAATTGTTCGCTGAATTGGCGCAGACGAGACAATGGCTCTTTGTTTTGCTGTTGAACGCCAAGTTCTGCCAGTGTTTGTACCGCTAAGTTTTGGCGGCCAGCACGTTTCACTACTTTCTCTAGGCTGAGCTGTGCCTGAGGAAGTTGTTTGAAGTGTGCAAACAATTCGTCTTTCTTGAGCCACAAATCATGTGGGGCAAGAAGTGGACGCAGAGGATCAATTTTCTTTTGATCGTAGCGATATTCGACGTCATTTAAGAATGTGTCGACAGCTGCTTCAATGTCGCCGTATGTGATCAGCTGCGAATCTTCAGGTAAGTAGTCGAACAGGGTTTCGGTATGGTCGAAGAACAGTGGTTGCCAGTATTCAATGCCTGCCGGCCACGTTCCTTTGGTGACTTGCATGTAGATGGATTCTGGCTCGCGTCTCGCCTCAAACTGGGTGCGCCAACGAGTACGGAAATCTTCAATCGCTTCTTTCGTCGTTGGGAATTCATGCGCAGGCAGCAATTGGATTTGCTGAATGTCTTCAATAGAACGCTGGTTTTCTGGATCGAAAGTGCGAATGGTGTCGATTTCATCATCGAAAAAGTCAATACGGTAAGGATCAGCACTGCCCATCGGGAATAAGTCGAGAATCGAACCTCGGCTCGCGTATTCACCCGGCCCAAACACTTGGTCTACATGACGGTAACCCGAGTTCTCTAATTGCACTCTCAGGTTTTCTAGCGAGAAATTATCGCCTGTTTTGACCATTAGTGTGTGCTGTAACAAAAAATCTCGCGGA
>NZ_JAWOQO010000257.1:0-1065 GCF_033337345.1 Vibrio sp. YT-18
ACGAGAGCCAAAGCAAGGAAAATAAACATTTAACGACCCATGGTGGTGTCTCCTTATTTTTAAAGTGAAAGCTCAATATTAGTTATTACTGAACAACTTCAAGCTTATCGACAACCTTATTTACATCGTTGGTATTATTTGCAATCGATAATGCCAGATCGTGCTCGGCATCTGAGTTCACTTTACCGGTTAAGGTTACGGTTTTATTTTCTGTGGTGACATCAATGTCTGTACCACTAACGCTGGTATCCATCAGTAAACGAGTTTTCACAATAGTAGTAATTTTTGAATCCGTTAATGCAGCAAATGCATCAGAATCGGCATCTTGTTTATTTTCACTCACTACCGTTAGCTCGTTATTTACTTTTTTCACACCATCAAGGCCTGAAACCAACTCTTCTGCCAGCGACTTTTCCAAATCGTTATTGACTGAACCTGTCAGCGTAACCACCTGATTTTCAACATCAGTGTTGATATCAAAAGAGTTCAGGTTGCTGTTAAGCAGTAAGGTGGTTTCTGCTTTACCATCTAGCCAAGCGTCCATGGATTCTTTTTCCCATTTATCACTGGCTAATACTGCGGTAGATGACGTTGCAAGAACTGAAGTAAGTACAATTTTAGCTGCGATGTTATTCATGGTAATTCTCCTATATTGACGTTGCAGTTCTAATAGAGCAAAGCATGTGCCAACTTTATAAGTAACTATTTTTAAAGCGTTTATTTTAAAACAGCCGTTATATTTAAGATGAGAGAGAAACCATTCGTGAATAATTTACACAGAAGAAATGTAATTTTTAATCATTGAAGAAGAAAAGATAAATAGAGAAGAAATAACACCTCATCCTTTCGTTTATTTTTGTACGCAAAAACCATCAAGAGAGATTAATTTCTAACGATTACAATTCCACACAACAAATAAGGAAAGAAAAACGATGTAGATATATAGTTTGCTGTTGATCTCACTATATTAATAACCAACCAGATTCTAAACAGACTTTGACAATATTGTGTCTTGTACAGCTGCAATAATACCCGTCCATTGTTTCTGTTATAGTAAAGCGGACA
>NZ_JAWOQO010000025.1:0-54859 GCF_033337345.1 Vibrio sp. YT-18
TGTTTTACCGTGGTCAACGTGGCCGATAGTACCAACGTTAACGTGCGGTTTCGTACGTTCAAATTTTTCTTTAGACACGATCGTGTTCCTTCCTAGTTATGATTCGTCGTGATCATTATTGATCGACGACGCGCCAGAAATTGTTATTTTATGCGCCAACGCCCGTTAGCGCAATATTTGGACGCCCTGATCTCGCAAAAAGTCGTAAACTTTTTGCAGTTCAATCGTCAATTAGTAACCACGCTCTGCAATAATTTTATCTGCGAAGTTTTTCGGCACTTCAGCGTACTCGTGAAACTCCATAGAGTAAGACGCACGGCCTTGAGTTGCAGAACGTAGATCAGTTGCGTAACCGAACATTTCGGATAGTGGTACTTGAGCACGGATGATCTTAAGACCAGCCACACCTTCGTCCATGCCTTCAATGATACCGCGACGACGGTTTAGGTCACCAACAACGTCACCCATCCAGTCTTCCGGAGTGGTTACTTCGACATTCATCATAGGTTCTAGAATCACAGGTTGTGCTTCTAGTGCACCTTTCTTGAATGCCATCGAGCCAGCGATCTTAAACGCCATCTCGCTTGAGTCTACATCGTGGTAAGAACCATCAAATAGTGTAGCTTTAATATCTAGTACAGGGTAACCCGCTAGAACACCACTATTCATTTGCTCTTCGATACCTTTCGATACCGAACTGATGTATTCCTTAGGAATCACACCGCCCACGATTTCGTCTACGAATACGAAACCTTCACCAGGCTCAGAAGGCTCAAGTTTGACCCAAACATGACCGTATTGACCACGACCACCTGATTGACGAACAAACTTACCTTCAACTTCCGCTTTACCACGAATGGTTTCACGGTAAGCAACCTGAGGTTTACCAACGTTACAATCAACGCTGAATTCACGCTTCATACGATCAACGATAATGTCTAGGTGAAGTTCACCCATACCTGAGATCAGAGTCTGACCTGATTCGTCGTCCGTTTCCACGCGGAATGATGGATCTTCCGCGGCTAGTTTACCTAGCGCGATAGCCATTTTCTCTTGGTCTGCCTTAGAACGAGGCTCTACAGCAATCTGAATAACTGGTTCAGGGAACTCCATGCGTTCTAGAATCACTTTGTGGTTCTGATCACACAGTGTGTCACCTGTTGTTACGTCTTTCAGACCGATAGCAGCTGCAATATCACCAGCGCGAACTTCTTTAACTTCTTCACGCTTATTCGCATGCATCTGAACGATACGACCAAAACGCTCTTTCTTCTCTTTTACTGAGTTGTAAACAGCGTCACCCGAGTTTACAACACCGGAGTAAACACGCATGAAAGTTAGCGTGCCCACGAATGGGTCAGTCGCAATCTTAAACGCTAGCGCTGAGAAAGGTTCGTTGTCGTCAGCATGACGCTCAACTTCATTTTCTCTTTCGTCGACACCTTTAATTGCAGGTACGTCAACAGGCGATGGCAAGAACTCAACTACTGCATCCAGTACCGCTTGAACACCTTTGTTCTTAAACGCACTACCACAAGTAGCCAGTACGATTTCGTTATTTAGTGTGCGAGTACGTAGAGCTTGTTTGAGCTCAGCTTCAGTCAATTCACCTTCTTCAAGGTACTTGTCCATCAGCTCTTCGCTAGCTTCAGCAGCGGATTCAACCATGTGGTTGCGCCACTCTTCAGCAAGTTCAATCATGTCAGCTGGGATGTCTTCGTAAGTAAACGAAGTGCCTTGATCGGCATCATTCCAGTTGATCATTTTCATCTTGATAAGGTCGATGACACCTCTGAACTCATCTTCCGCACCAACGTTCAGCTGGATTGGAACAGGAGTCGCACCAAGACGATTCTTAATTTGGTTCACAACGCGTAGGAAGTCTGCGCCCGCACGGTCCATCTTGTTTACAAATACCAAACGTGGAACGTGGTATTTGTCTGCTTGACGCCATACAGTTTCAGACTGAGGTTCAACACCAGATGAGCCACAGAACACAACCACAGCACCATCAAGTACACGAAGAGAACGCTCTACTTCGATAGTAAAGTCAACGTGTCCAGGGGTATCAATGATGTTTACGCGATGCTCAGGGAACTGTGCTTCCATACCACGCCAGAATGTAGTAGTCGCAGCGGATGTGATAGTGATACCACGCTCCTGCTCCTGCTCCATCCAGTCCATGGTTGCTGCACCATCGTGAACTTCGCCGATTTTGTGAGAAAGGCCAGTGTAGAACAGAATACGCTCAGTTGTGGTTGTTTTTCCTGCATCTACGTGAGCACAGATACCGATATTACGGTATAGCTCAATAGGAGTTTTACGAGCCACGATTGTATCCTCTTACTAAGGTGTACCTTAGAGTATAGAAAAGTGCTGCGAGAGAACCTCGCAGCACAGAAGGTATTACCAACGGTAATGAGCGAACGCTTTGTTTGCGTCAGCCATGCGGTGAACGTCTTCACGTTTCTTAACCGCAGTACCTTTGTTCTCAGACGCGTCTAGCATTTCAGCAGCTAGGCGTTGAGCCATAGATTTTTCACCACGCTTGCGCGCAGCTTCAACCAACCAACGCATAGCAAGTGCGTTACGGCGAACCGGACGTACTTCTACAGGTACTTGGTAAGTTGAACCACCAACACGGCGAGATTTAACCTCTACCGCTGGGCGAACGTTTTCAAGAGCTTCTTCAAAAATAGCTAAGTGGTCTTTACCAGACTTTTCAGCCATAGCATCTAGTGCAGTGTAAACGATTTTCTCTGCAGTAGATTTTTTACCGTCAACCATTAGGATGTTAACGAATTTTGCCAGCAATTCAGATTTGAATTTTGGATCTGGAAGGATCTTACGCTGACCAATGACGCGACGACGTGGCATGGATTTATCTCCGTTGTCTTCTTCAGGTTTTATCCAAAACTTTTCAGTTTTTTCAAAAAATTAAAAATAATTTAGTGTTTGGCCTTACTTAACGGAATCCATTAAGACTTAGGACGCTTCACACCGTACTTAGAACGACCTTGTTTACGGTCATTTACGCCAGCACAGTCTAGTGCGCCGCGAACAGTGTGGTAACGCACACCTGGAAGGTCTTTAACACGACCACCACGGATTAGAACAACTGAGTGCTCTTGAAGGTTGTGACCTTCACCGCCGATGTACGATGTAACTTCGAAGCCGTTTGTCAGACGTACACGACAAACTTTACGAAGTGCTGAGTTAGGTTTTTTAGGTGTAGTAGTGTAAACACGAGTACATACACCACGTTTTTGTGGGCACGCTTCTAGTGCAGGCACGTTGCTTTTAACAACTTGCTTTGCACGTGGCTTACGTACCAACTGGTTAATAGTTGCCATTAACTAGCTCCTGATTTACTTGAAAGTAAGCTTTGTGAAAAATCTATCCCCAACTGCCAATGCAGTTAGGGACGCAAAATTCTATGCAGCAGTGAGAGGTGTGTCAAGAAATATACGGATCTTTTTTGTTCAATTAGAACAATTCATCCGTAAAGCTTTGTCGACAGCAAATCTTGTTCAATCCCAAGTTAGGGATTTATCCTGTTTTGCTGTTAGTTCAACGAAGCCTGAGTAATTCACAATCGTCAGCGATGGACTGATACGATTTGCAATACCGCGAGCTTGCGCATCGCTCTCTAACACCAATACGCTGCGGTTTTTTAGATGGGAAAATGCTTTATGTTGCGAGTTAGCAGCGTACACTGCATCTTCTATAAGTAAGATGTCATCCTGTTCACTGCATAAAGGCATAGCGTCTTCTAGAGCAGAGACTGTTTTTATGATGTGTAACATAACTTCCTCAAAAAGACAGTAGCTTGCCAGCGTGTTGTAACTTATCTTTGAGCTGTTCTGAGCTTAACGCTTGGGCTTCAATGACTAAATCCGCTTGCGCCAAACCTCGCTGGGTTAACGACTCTGAACACACAAAGACTTGTTCGATGTCGTATAAATCGAAAAGCTTTAACATCGGCGCGTAATCTTTACTCAAAATATTGTTGGGGTCTTGCCCGAGTAGAAGCTGGTATACCCCGTCACCCATGAAAATGACGCTGATATCTTCACAGTAAGCCGACGCGGCTAACAGTGCATCCACACCTTCACGACCAGCTGCACAGCCATGTGGCGCACTACGAAATAGATAAGTTAACTGACTCAAAACTGTACCACTCTGTCTTGGGTTAACATCGCTTCAGCTAGGCTACCTAAGCCTGCTTGTTCAAAACCATCGGCTAGATTGTTCTGAACCAAACCATGTTGATTCGCTTCTTCTTCACTTACAATCCCGCGACGCAAAGCGGCCGCGACACAAGTTTCTAGGCGAACACCATGCTCTTTAGCCAAAGACTGCCACGCCTTATTGAGATCAAATTCATCGTTGGCTGGCACACTCAAAGCAGTACCATTAGTCACACCATCTTGATAAAAGAAGACGCTCACTAGCTGATGGCCTTGCTCTATCAACGCTTTGGCGAACTGATAAGCACTGCGCGCTGACTGGCTGCCATAAACGGGACCATTCACCACTAACGTGTAAGTCAGTTTACTCACCTTTCATCATCCTCGGTTTTACGTTGACGAATGTACAAGTAAACGGTGTGTTTTGAAATATTAAGGCGATCCGCAACACGGTTGATGGCATCTTTAATATCGAAGATACCTTTGTCGTACAACTCCATCACGATCTGGCGATTTTTGGTGTTGTTAGACACGGATTTATCCGCATTGATCTCTTCGATGGTGCGTTCAACAGTTTGGTCCACCAGCTCTTCTACGTCACTAGCAAAGTTGACCGAGGAAGCCGCTTCTTTCGCTTCTTGCGTCGGCATGAAAGACTGAAGAACTTGCGAGAAAGGCGCATCCAAGTTGACGTTGATACACAACAAACCAATCACGCGATTTTCGCCATTACGAATGGCGACAGTAATCGACTTCATCAACACGCCACCTTTTGCACGGGTAAAGTACGAACGTGAGAAGTTGCGCTCCGAGCCTTCGATGTCTTTTAGCATCTTAAGCGCTAAATCAGTGATTGGTGAGCCGACTTGGCGCCCCGTATTTTCACCGTTAGCGATTTTAATTGCAGAGGTATTTAAGTCTTCTAGAGAGTGAAGAACGATTTCACAAAATGGACCTATCAGGCTGGCGATACCATCCACGACCGCCTCATAAGATCTTAAAATGATTTTGTCGTGCTCGGTAAACGGCATCACGTTAACGGATTCCATTTCGAGCAACATCTCCGCGTTTATTGTTTCTGTAGTTGTCATAAGCCTTCGAGCGAAAAATCAACAAATTGGTGTAAGTTTATCAGAAAATTTGAAAAGCAACCTAGCAAACTCACCAACTAGTGACCTAGAACAAAAAAGGCCCGTTAAACGGACCTTTTTCAATAACATATCGCAGCTTATTGTTATTGCTCTGCGTTGTCGTTCTCAACTTTTAGCAGCTCAACTTCAAATACTAGCGTTGAGTTAGCAGGAATGCTTGGTGTGTCTTGGTCACCGTATGCGAGCTCTGGCGGGATAACGAATTTGAATTTAGAACCCACAGGCATTAGCTGAACACCCTCTGTCCAACCTGGGATTACACGGTTAAGTGGGAACGTTGCAGGTTCACCACGATCGTATGAGCTGTCGAACTGAGTACCGTCGATCAGAGTACCTTTGTAGTGTACTTGAACCGTATCAGTGTCTTTTGGCTTCTCACCTTCAGCTGGTGTCATTACTTGGTATAGAAGACCTGTATCTGTCTTCACTACGCCTTCTTGCTTCTCAAACTCAGCTCGGAAATCATCGCCAGCTTTTTTCGCTTCAGCTGCTTTCTCAGCCGCTTGTGCTTGCATCTTTTCTGCAACACGCTTGTCTAGAGATTCTAGTGCTGCACGTGTTTCTTCTTCATTCAATTCAGCATTGCCTTTGAAGACGTCTTCGATACCTTTTAGTACCAAATCTTTGTTAAGATTAATGCCGATTTCGCTTGGCTTGTCGATGCTTGTGCTTAGGTAGTTAGCAAATGAAACACCGATTGCGTATGCCGCTTTGTCGTCGTCGGTTTTAAAGTGAACCGCTTTACCGGTTTCTGCTTGAACTTGTTCTGCTTGAGGTGCGGTTTCTGTTTTAGTTTCTTCTTTCTGACAACCTACCGCTAGCATAACTGTTGCAGCAAGTAGCGACACTTTTAAAACTGATTTCATTAAATTCTCCCAATAATGGCTCTGCCATTGGTTGTTGTGCACAAATCTTCTATGAGACTAGTGAAGACAATCGTTATACCAATATACTAGCTATATGTCTTAAGACACAAACCGGATTATTAGATGTGATGCAAAGAATTTCTCATTTATTCCTATATTTAATTGTCATCACCACGTTAAATGGTTGCTTTTTCGCCGAGCGTGAAGTGCAGCGTTGGCCGATAGAACCTCAAGGTGCGACGAGCTTCGCACTTAGCAGAGATGGACGGTTTGCTCTGCTCTATTCTCAACAACGTCATTTGATGTTGTGGGACCTAGAGCAAAATGAACAACTAGCCAACCTGGGTGAACTCGATGCCGATGCCAATGTGGTTTCCCATATCCGCATATCTGACAATGGTCGCTACGCAATTACAGCAAGCCAAATGAACTTCGCAGTTTGGGACCTAGGCTGGACGCAATCCGAAGGCCTTTGGTCTATCTCTGATGCGCTCATTCGCGACGTTGATATCACCAGTAATGGTGAACAAGTTCTGCTTGGGTTATCCAACGGTAAAGCAATTTATGTCAACTTAGTCACCGGGCGTCGCATGGAGTTCCTTGCGCATCGTGAAAAAGTCAATTCCGTGGCCATTTCTCCTAATGGGCGCTTCGCCCTAACCGGAGGTAATGACTATAAAGCGTATCTGTGGGATACCGAAACCGGACAAGTACTACGAACCTTCGAACATGAACAACGAATTGTTCGCGTGGCCCTGCAAAGAGATGGAAAATTAGCAATGACATCTGATGGCGGAAACCAAGCGATTGTTTGGAATTTAAAAACTGGACAAGAAGTCACACAGTTGAGCAGTTGGTCACGCCAATTAATTTTCTCTACCGCACGATTTTCTGACGACGGGACTCAACTAGTCACAGGAAGCCCTTCTGGCCGTGTGTCGATATGGGATACTCAAACCGGAAAACGAATGAGTGGATTTGAAGTGGAGCCCAAAAAAGACACTCGCCCTCCCCGTGCGGTCGTGTATGATGCAGCCTTTGATTCAAAACAACGCGTAATTACTGCTACTTCAGCAGGTATTGCCCAAGCTTGGCAGTTAGAGAACGGATCATGACAGAAAAAATCATTCAGCAATTGGAAGCACGCATTAATGACTTAGAATGTCAGCTTGCGTTCCAAGAACAGACTATTGAAGATCTGAACGGAGCTTTATCGCAGCAACAACTGCAAATTACCAAGATGCTCGATCAGATGAAATATGTGGTAGGTAAAGTAAAAAATATGGACTCGTCGAATTTAGCCGATCCGTCAGAAGAAACCCCACCACCGCATTATTAAAATGCAGGCTCAAATAGCATAAAGCCCAGAACATGTTCTGGGCTTTGTTGTATTAATTACTTAAGAAGGTACTCAAGAGGAAGCTATTCGTCGGCGTAGATTTTAACGCTCAGCTCGCCTTGCGTATTAATGCCTGCTCGGTACATGCCAGAACTGTTCATCGCAAAGTGCATCTCACCTTTAGCATCAATGGCAATCAAACCGCCCTCTCCGCCCATCTGTTTGAGATCACCTTGGATAATGTGTTCACAAGCCGTATGAATATCTTCTTGTAAGTAACGCATACGTGCTGCAACGTCTTCCGCAACACGTTTACGAATAAAGAACTCACCGACACCCGTAGTGGAAACTGCCACAACGCCATTTTCGGCCACCGTACCACAACCAATAAGAGCCGAATCTCCGACTCGGTTGTATTTCTTATTCGTCACGCCACCCGTACTGGTGGCAGCGGCTAAGTTGCCTTGTTGATCTAACGCTACCGCACCAACCGTACCGTGCTTACGGTCATCTGGGTAACGAGATTCCGACAAAGCAAACAGTCCTTTCTCACGCATAGACAGCAACTGCTCATAACGGCGATCAGTAAAGAAGTAATCTTGCTCGGTATACTCATGGCCTTGCTCAAAAGCAAACTTCTCTGCGCCCTCACCCACCAACAACACATGATTGCTGTTTCGCATCACGTCACGAGCGAGCTCAATTGGGTTTCTGATATGACGAACCCCAGCGACCGCGCCTGCTGCAAGGTTTCGCCCATCCATCACAGAAGCGTCCATTTCAACCATTTCGTTGTTGGTCAGCACTGAGCCTTTACCCGCATTAAAGTTAGGAGAGTCTTCCAATACTTTCACTGCCGCTACGACTGCATCTAAGGCTTCACCGCCCGTTTCTAGAATTTGATGTCCCGCTTTTACCGCAGCTTCTAAATCCGCCAAGATGGATTGTTGCAGCTCATCGCTCATCTGTTCACGCAAGATGGTGCCCGCACCACCATGAATGGCAATCGAGAAAGGTTTCGTCATCACTTTGTCCAACTGTTATTCCTTGTATGGTTGGCACTACACCTTAGATAAACAAAAAGCGCAAGTTGAAAACTCAACTTGCGCTTTTCAAAGCTTTGCTAGATAAGATTATCTAGTGAAGGAGCTTATGATTAGTGAGAACCACAGCTACCGCCGCCACAGCAGCCGCCTTCTTCTTCGTGATCGTGGTCATGATCGTGACCACCACAACAGCCACCACCTTGGTGGATGTGACCGTGTTCGATCTCTTCTGCTGTTGCTTCACGTGTAGACATAACTTCTACTTCGAAAGTTAGTGTTTGACCAGCTAACATATGGTTACCGTCAACAACCACTTCGTTGCCGTCAACTTCTGTTACTTCAACAGGGATTGGACCTTGGTCAGTGTCAGCTAGGAAGCGCATGCCCACTTCGATTTGCTCAACGCCTTGGAACACGTCCGCAGGAACGCGCTGTACTAGCGCATCGTTGTGCTCACCGTAAGCTTCTTCAGGAGCTACCGTTACTGAGAACTTGTCGCCAGCCACTTTACCTTCAAGTTCTTTTTCAAGACCTGTGATTAGGTTGTTGTGACCGTGAAGGTAATCTAGAGGTGCTTCTGCTGTTGATTGATCAACAACGACACCGTCTTCCATCATTACTTTGTATGCAAGGCTTGCAACAACGTTCTTTTCAATTTTCATACTAACTCCAGGGAGATTAATTGACTTAACCTGAATGGGGTTAAGTACTGAGATATCTGGGTGTATTATGGGGATCAATTATCGAAGTTCAATTACTCCGGCTTAAAAATTCCGATCATTTCCTGATCTGAGTGTTTATTTTTCTCTACAGATTGTGGTTTACGCTGCTCTGTAAACTCACACTCGACACACTCAACTAATTCGATGTTATTTTCAATCCACCAGCGCAGGGTATCTTGCTGGCTGCAATTTGGGCAGCTAGCGCCGGCAATAAAACGTTTCTTGATTTTCACGCTATTTCCTTAGCTTGAGTCTTGGCTCAAGTACTACTTCCAATGATTAGGTGACTGATGGTCGCTCTCCATTTCACGACCAAATATTTCTTCTAGCTCTTTGCGGGCCTCTTTCGCTCTTTGAGCTAATTTCTTATCTTCATTGTGTTGAGGCAATAAGTCCTTAAGCATAGCATTATCCAACTTGCGAAAATGTGCTTCTGCCCGCTTTGCTTGATAAGGATGCATACCCAGTTCTACGAGCGCTTGGCGACCGAGATCTAGCGCCCCTAAAAATGTTTCACGAGAGTAATTCTCTACACCATGACTCATTAACTGGTAAGCCTCGACACGGCTTCTTGCTCGGGCTAACAACTTAAGTTTCGGGAAGTGCACGCGACAAATGTCCACGATAGCCATCACCTCATCAGGTGAATCAGTACAAATAACCAATGCTTCCGCTTTATCAGCGCCAGCAGCCCTCAATAGGTCAATTTGTGTAGCATCGCCATAAAACACTTTGTAACCATACTTACGTAATAGGTGGATTTGGCTGGCATCACTTTCTAATACTGTCACTTTGATTTTATTGGCATACATTAAACGTCCGACGATCTGACCGAAACGTCCAAAGCCTGCAATGATAACGCGTGGTCGGCGATCCACGACTTTCGTGGTCATGCCCTCTTCTTCTTGATTCAGGGTATGAGCAAACCACTTCTTTTGTCCCATCAGCAAAAGAGGAGTCGTCACCATGGATAGACTGACCACCACCAACAGAAACGCCACTTGCTCTTTGGACAAAATGCCCTCTTGGCTCGCCGCGGTAAATATGACAAAGGCAAACTCACCGCCTTGGCTCAAAATTGCAGCCATACGGCTTCTCGCTTTGGCTCCGACACGGGCAGCTCTCGCCAATGCATACAAAACCAAACCCTTAACCACGACCAAAGCCACCACCGCACCGAGAATCTCTAAAGGATGTAATGCCAATAACCCCAAGTTTACCGCCATGCCCACCGCAATAAAGAATAACCCCAACAACAGACCTTTAAATGGCTCGATAGCGATTTCCAACTCATGGCGATACTCACTCTCTGCCAGCAAAACGCCTGCTAAAAAAGTCCCCAATGCCATCGAAAGGCCGAGCTTTTGCATCACGACCGAAATGCCAAGCACGACTAAAAGTGCAGCAACGGTAAAGAGTTCACGAACGCCGCTCATCACGACAAAACGAAATAGCGGACGTAGTAAAAAGTGACCACCAATCAACAGTGCTACCACACTGCCTAAAATAGTGAAGACATCCAACCAACTTCCACCACTATGCCCGCCTGCTAGCAAGGGCAACATCGCCAGCATCGGGATCACTGCAATATCTTGAAAGAGCAGCACCGCAAAACCAGATTGCCCCGTTTCGGTACCATTAAGCCCTTGCTCTTCAATGACTTTAAGCGCAATCGCCGTCGAGGATAGCGCCAACCCCATCCCGATCACTAAACTCACTTGCATGCTTACGCCAAACATACTGACGACACTACCAATCACGGCGGTCGTGACCACAACCTGCGCACCGCCTAAACCTAAAATCGGCCCTCGCATCTGCCACAATTTTTTAGGGTTTAATTCCAGCCCTATCAAAAACAGTAACAACACAACCCCAAGCTCGGCAAAATGCAAAATGGCATCAACGTCGCTAATTAAGCCAAGCCCCCATGGGCCAATCAACACACCAGCGAGTAAATAACCTAAAACCGAGCCAAGCCCAAGGCGCTGAGCAATCGGCACCGCAATAACCGCAGCCGAAAGAAAGACCACACTGCTTTGAAGAAACTCACTGGTGATCGCCATACTGACCTCCTCGCTCTGCCGCTTGCCAGTTTTCAAGTGGGTTACTCAGCCATCCACGGTATAACTCGGCATGTTCGTAGCGTTCAATATCTGAAACATTTCTTGACCAATACAACACCAGTGGTTCAATCCAGTGCATTTGACATAGGGCTGCCGTCAGTTCAAACGGTTGCAAGATTTGCTCAAGTGGGTATTTGTTGTACCCCTTCGCGCTGAAGGCTTCTTCTTTACCACCTGTTGTAATGACACTGCGCCAGTATTTTCCTTCTAGCGCCGCACCTCCGCCAAACGCAAAGCCTTTACCTAACACTCGGTCTAGCCACTCTTTTAATAGGGCTGGACATGAATACATATAAAGTGGGTGGTGAAATACAATCACATCGTGAGCGAGCAACAACTCATGTTCGTAATTCACATCAATAAAGAAATCGGGGTAAACACCGTAAAGATCGTGCACAGTGACGTGATCAAGCGACTGAGCTTTTTTTATCATCACTTGATTGGCAATCGAGTTATGTGGCTCTGGATGAGCATAAATGACCAGAACTTTTGGGAGAATAGACGGTGCAACAGCCAAATGGTCGTCCTTGTGGTTATTTTTATCCGTTATCAAATTGTTATACTTTTTTGTACAGCATAATGCAATTAAAGCGAATCAATCGACTTTTCCGGCCAATACCCCTACTATTCACCGCTAGATATATACCCAAGTGGCTTTAAAAACGATTGAAACCACTTCGCTATGTAACCAAGCAACGCGCACTGCGCAAAGTGAATGAAAACTTTATGATTACCTTCTCTGATATTCAGTTACTGCGTGGCGGTAAACCTCTTTTAGACCAAGCTTCTGCGACTATTCACCCTGGCGATAAAGTCGGTCTTGTGGGCAAAAACGGCTGCGGTAAATCAACGCTGTTTGCCCTACTGAAAGATGAACTGTCAATTGATGCTGGCTCATTTAGCCAACCTCAACACTGGGAGTTGGCCTGGGTCGCACAGGAAACGCCTGCGCTAGAGCGCACTGCACTGGAATACGTCATTGATGGTGATCGCGAGTACCGCTCTCTCGAAAAGCAGTTAGCTGAAGCAGAAACACAAGACAACGGAACCCTAGTTGCCGAGATACACGGTAAAATTGAAACCATTGGTGGTTACAGCATTCGCGCTCGCGCGGCAGAACTGCTCGATGGTTTAGGGTTCAGCCAAGAGCAAATGAGTTGGAGTTTGACCCAATTCTCGGGTGGTTGGCGTATGCGTCTTAACTTGGCTCAAGCGCTATTGTGTCGTTCTGATCTACTGCTACTCGACGAACCAACCAACCACTTGGATTTGGACGCGGTAATGTGGTTAGAGCGTTGGCTACAAAACTACCCTGGCACGCTGATTCTGATCTCGCACGACCGTGACTTCTTGGATCCGATCGTTGGTCGCATCATTCACATCGAGAATCAGCAGCTGAACGAATACACGGGTAACTACTCGTCATTCGAAAACCAACGCGCACAAAAGATGGTGTTACAACAAGCGATGTTTGAAAAGCAACAGAAGCAGATGTCTCACATGCAAAGCTACATCGACCGCTTCCGTTACAAAGCCTCTAAAGCACGCCAGGCTCAAAGCCGTATTAAAGCTTTGGAGCGCATGGAGAAAGTGTTACCAGCTCAATTCGATAACCCATTTAGCTTCCAATTCCGTGAGCCAGCTGCGCTGCCAAACCCAATCATGATGATGGATGAAGTATCTGCAGGTTACGGTGACAACCTCATCTTAGAGAAGATCCGCTTGAACTTGGTTCCTGGCAGTCGTATTGGTCTACTCGGCCGTAATGGTGCGGGTAAATCGACATTAATCAAGCTGCTCTCTGGTGAACTTAACGCGCAAGGTGGTGACCTAACTTACTCACAAGGCGTGAAAATTGGTTACTTCGCTCAGCACCAGTTAGAAACGCTTCACCCTGAAGAAACGCCGCTGCAACACATGATGCAAATCGCACCCGATCAAACCGAACAGCAGCTACGTGATTACCTAGGTAGCTTTGGCTTCCAAGGTGACAAAGCACTAGAAAAAGTTGCGCCGTTTTCTGGTGGCGAAAAAGCCCGTTTGGTATTGGCTTTAATTGTGTGGCAAAAGCCAAACCTGTTGCTACTTGATGAACCGACCAACCACTTAGACTTGGACATGCGCCAAGCACTTACGATGGCACTGCAAACATTCGAAGGTGCGATGGTGATTGTTTCGCACGACCGCTATTTACTGCGCGCTACGACCGATGACTTGTATTTAGTGCATGATCGACAAGTTGCTCCGTTCGACGGTGATTTAAATGACTATTATAAATGGTTAACCGAACAACAAAGAGCGGAACGCAAAGAAGCGCAGGCTGCGCAGCCAAGCAAAGATACGGCCAACAGCGCAGCTGCGAAGAAAGAGCAAAAACGTCGCGATGCAGAGTTTCGAAAACAGACAGCGCCAATTCGCAAAACGCTGACACAACTAGAAAATAAAATGGATAAGTTAGGTGCTGCACTGGCCGAAGCTGAAGAACAATTGGCGGACAACTCACTGTATGCGGCCGAAAATAAAGCTAAACTTAACCAAGTGCTGGCACTTCAAGCTTCCAGTAAAGCTGAGCTCGAAGAAATTGAAAGGGAATGGATGTCTGCTCAAGAAACGTTGGAGCAGATGGAGCTAGAGTTTAATCAATGAGTAATCAACACGCTGAATACACACTCACCCTAGAACACCTTTGGCAGTTTAGTCTGCAATTTTATGGTGTGCGAGAAGTGAAAGAGGCGTGTTTATCATTACAGAACAACTACCACGGTAACGTGAACCTACTCCTGCTGCTCAGATGGCTCGATGAGCAGCAACTCATTTTCCAAGAAAAAGACTGGCCCTTGGTGCAAGACTGTCTAGGTAGGAGCGAAACTTTACTTCACTCCTTTCGCGACCTTCGTCGCCACCTTAAGTCTCAAGTCAATGACGCTTTGTATCGTGAGACCTTGCAGTTTGAGCTGCAACTAGAAAAGCAGCAACAAGCGGATTTGGTGGACTGCATTAACTCACTTGCACTACTCAAAAATGATGGTGACCCACTGACGTTGAGATACTGTCGTCAACTCGGTGGGGAGCATTTGCAGCAAGCCTTTGCTATGCCGGTGCCAAACATTCAACCACCAAAACGCCCATAAATCTGTAGAATACCTATAATCTTTATAAAGGATTATATTAATAAGTTCTTCAACGGACACCGAAGGACCGCATAAGAGCAGTTAGGTATGACACAATTTTTCGCAGCCGCCGGGATCAAAAACCCGCATCTCCAAACGCTTTTGCCGCGTTTTATTCGCAAAAAAGCGTTATTTACGCCGATTTGGCAAACCCTCGATACATCCGATGGCGACTTTCTCGATCTCGCGTGGAGCGAGGACCCAACCCAAGAGCCTGCACAAAAAAAGCCGATTTTTGTTTTATTTCATGGGTTAGAGGGGTGCTTCTATAGCCCTTATGCCAATGGGTTAATGAATGCATTTGCTCAATCTGGATGGCTGTCGGTGATGATGCATTTTCGTGGCTGCAGCGGTAAACCAAACAAAAAAGCACGAGCTTACCATTCGGGTGAAGTGACGGATGCTCGTTACTTCCTAGAGCACCTTGAACAACGTTTTCCTGATCACCCCAAAGTTGCGGTTGGTATTTCTCTTGGCGGTAACATGTTGGCGAATTATTTAGCCCAATATAAAGACCACCCTATTTTGAATGCAGCGACTATTATCTCAGCGCCTTTAGACCTAGCAGCGTGTGCAAACCGTATTGAACAAGGCTTTTCGAAAGTGTATCGCCGTTACCTACTCTCTTCACTCAAACGCAACGCGTTGCAAAAACATCACTTGTTGCATGGCGAGCTCGCTTTGTCTTACAACTCAATAAAACGTGTCACACGATTGTATGAATTCGATGATTTGATCACGGCACCACTGCATGGCTTCAAAGACGCACAAGATTATTACGACCAATGCTCTGGCTTAAGTAAACTACAACAAATCACGCTACCGACACTGATCATCCATGCCAAAGACGATCCGTTCATGACCGACGATGTGATCCCGAAGTTTGTTCTGCCAGATAACATTGATTACCGTCTCTTTGAGCACGGCGGCCATGTTGGCTTCCTGACAGGAACGGCGTTAAAACCTAAGTTTTGGTTGGAGGAAGCGCTGCCTGCGTATTACGAAAGTATCGCCGCAGATTACCTTTCTGCTGTATCCAAGCAACGAACGCAGTAAACTAGCCGCTCATCATAAAAGTTAGAGGTATTTATGATCATTCCATGGCAAGACATTGCGCCGGAAACATTGGAAAACTTAATTCGTGAATTCGTCTTACGCGAAGGAACGGATTACGGAACCGTCGAGGTTTCTTTGCAAGACAAAATTGATCAAGTTAAAGCTCAATTGGAAAAAGGTGAAGCGGTTATCGTGTTCTCTGAGCTACACGAAACCGTCGATATTCAGCATAAAACAAAATTTTAGACCCTTCACATTTTACCGTATCCCACTCGATGACAAGGTATTGTTACGTGCTATAGTGGGATATCGACCGTGCAGTAGTAACTCTACTGCACATTACAGGTAAGTAATTTTCGACAAGGTTTGTCATGTCAGCTAAACACCCAATTATTGCGGTTACTGGTTCGTCCGGTGCCGGCACGACCACTACATCTGAAGCCTTCCGTAAAATGTTCAATATGATGAACGTTAAACCCGCATGGGTTGAAGGCGATAGCTTCCATCGCTTTACTCGCCCAGAAATGGACATCGAAATTCGCAAAGCCCGCGAGCAAGGTCGACACATTAGCTACTTTGGCCCACAAGCTAATGACTTCCCAGAATTAGAAGAGTTTTTCCGTAAGTTCGGGCATGATGGTACTGGCAGCGTGCGCCGTTATCTGCACACGTTTGACGAAGCGGTTCCCTACAATCAAATGCCAGGCACGTTTACACCGTGGCAAGACTTACCCGAAAACAGCGACGTGCTGTTTTATGAAGGGTTACATGGTGGCGTGGTCGATGGCGATGTTAATGTTGCTCAACATGTGGATTTCTTAATTGGCATGGTGCCGATTGTGAACTTAGAGTGGATCCAAAAATTCGTACGTGACACTCGCGATCGCGGCCATTCGCGTGAAGCGGTAATGGACTCAATCGTGCGATCCATGGACGATTACCTCAACTATATCACTCCGCAGTTTTCTCGTACTCACATCAACTTCCAGCGCGTACCGACCGTTGATACTTCCAACCCACTTAATGCAAAAGGCATCCCTAGTTTGGATGAGAGTTTTGTGGTGATTCGCCTACGCGGTATCAAGAATGTCGACTTCCCATATCTGCTGGCCATGATTGATGGCTCATTCATGTCACGCCACAACACGATTGTCGTACCCGGCGGTAAGATGAGCTTTGCAATGGAGCTCATAGTTCGGCCTATCCTACAACAGCTCATCGAAACAGGGAAAATTGGCTAAAAACCTGCCTGCGAAGATGTTTACTTTTCATACCGTGATCATGTGCACAGTTTTGCTTACAAAATCTCAATCATGGCACGATTAAAATCAAGAAATCGTTTTCGAAAAAGGATACTATTTCTTACCGAAACACAAGAGAGCTTGCAGCATATAAAAAGTGCTCTTATTCTAGTAGGCCTAATTCAGGCTTAGCTAAAATATGGATAGCGCAAGCGTACCCTGCAGAGGAAGTGAGATATTATGGTTCTAGGTAAACCTCAAACCGACCCAACATTAGAGTGGTTTCTTTCACACTGTCATATTCATAAGTACCCTTCAAAGAGCACGCTAATTCACGCGGGCGAAAAGGCAGAAACTTTGTACTACATCGTTAAAGGTTCTGTTGCGGTTCTTATCAAAGACGAAGAAGGTAAGGAGATGATCCTTTCTTACCTAAACCAAGGAGACTTTATTGGTGAACTTGGTCTATTCGAGGAAGACCAAGAGCGCACAGCTTGGGTTCGTGCTAAATCTCCTTGTGAAGTTGCTGAAATTTCTTTCAAGAAGTTCCGTCAGCTTATCCAAGTAAACCCAGACATCCTAATGCGCCTTTCTGCGCAGATGGCTCGTCGTCTTCAAGTAACTAGCCAAAAAGTAGGTGACCTGGCGTTCCTAGACGTAACTGGTCGTATCGCTCAGACGCTTCTGAACCTTGCAAAACAACCAGACGCAATGACTCACCCAGACGGCATGCAAATCAAGATCACTCGTCAAGAAATCGGTCAAATTGTTGGCTGTTCTCGTGAGACAGTGGGTCGTATCTTGAAGATGCTAGAAGAGCAGAACCTAATCTCTGCTCACGGTAAAACCATCGTGGTTTACGGTACTCGTTAATCTCGAACTAGAGTGACACGAACAAAATTATAAAAGCCACCAATGGCAACATTGGTGGCTTTTTATTTACTCATGACCAAATGAGATAGGGTGCAGCGAACACTAATGAGTAAGCTTAACAGGTTAACCCTAAAACTTAGCCATTCGTACTTTCAAAGATTTTGTCAGCTGAAGCGGCCACGAAACCTGGGTACAAATCACCATTTTCCATCGGATAGCGCTTAGCAAATTCATAAAACCCGCCAGGGATAATTTCAGTGCCTTCGCTAAAACGAACCGCTACTTTATCTGCCATGGTCGATGACTGCTCTAGCAACACCTCAGGAGTGCCCTTCACTTCACCACCATTTTCATTAATGGTAAACCCAGCGGTACGCAGATGATCGTTTACCTGCTTCACTTCTTCATATTCATTGAGTTGGTTAACGCTCACCGTGAAGTGGTTTGCTCCGTAACCATGCGCCGCAAGCCAAGATGCGTACTCACTTTCTTTAGCCAACGTTTGGTAATCAGCAAAGCTTAAATCCCACAAGCGTCCACCATGTAAGAATGCGCTATCGTTCAGCTTGTCAGCATCGACTTGTGCCACCAAATTTTTCACAATCTCTTGTAGCTCAGGCGAGCACTCTTCAACTTTTAGCTCACTAATAAATACTTTAGGTTGCTTCGGATCTGGGTGCTCATAGTGCTTAGCAACCAGCTTTTTGCTTTCGAAAACGTAATCACCACACGCCTTGTAACCAATAGCTACAAATGGCTTAGCTAGAGTTTCAATATCAAGAGGCGCGATATTGAAGGTACGTAAAGCTATATGATCATTAATCAGAGGCTCATCTTCTTGAAGCAGCTGATGCACTTTAGCCGCCGAAGGGCAAAGACGTTGAATGTAATCTTGCCATAGCGATTCAAATAACACATCGGGCGTCATAACGACTCCTTGTTACGAGATGTAGAGTTTAAAGGTAAGCGGAAGTTGGCTGCTCGTTCACAACAAAAGTTGTCCAGAATAATGAACGAGCAACCATCAACCTGTGACGGTAAATGCCAGTCAGTCAACACGCTTTTCCGAGTCTTTGCTCACTTTTCGTGTTCTGCCAACGATCACTACAACCCATACCTAAATGATGCGCCGGCAAGGTGAGCCGCAATGCATAGTTGCGACTCTATTATTAAAACTTATAGCACTACACCTGGACTCAATGTTGCAGGCAAGACAGTTTCTTGACCTTCCATTGATGCCATTGGGTACGCACAGTAATCTGCTGCGTAGTAAGCGCTTGGGCGCAAGTTACCCGACGCCCCCGGACCACCAAATGGCGCATCACCGCTTGCACCAGTAAGCTGGCGGTTACGGTTCACGATTCCTGCACGAATGTGGTCAACGAAGTATTCCCATTCTTGGTCGTCGGTTGAAACCAAACCAGCAGATAAGCCAAAGCGCGTATCGTTTGCTAGCGCCACGGCTTTGTCTAATCCTTCGTAGCGCACCACTTGCAGAAGTGGGCCGAAGTATTCTTCATCTGGTAACTCAGCAATGTTCGTTACATCAATGATACCAGGAGAAACAAACGCCGCCTCTCCTGCTTTCGCTTCAATCAAGCTTTCACCGCCAAGAGACTGTAGATTAGCTTGTGCATCAAGAATAAACTTGGCTGCCGCGACCGAAATTTGCGGTCCCATAAATGGCGCAGGTTCTGCAAATGGTTGGTCTACGCGAATATTGCGTGTCGCTTCAACGAGTTTGGTGATAAGCGCATCGCCTTTTTCACCCAATGGCACATACAAACGACGAGCACACGTACAACGCTGCCCAGCACTGATAAACGCTGACTGGATGATGGTGTAAACCGTGGCATCCAAATCACCATATTTATCAGAGATCACCATCGGGTTATTACCACCCATTTCTAGTGCGAGCATCTTGCCTGGTTGACCCGCAAATTGACGGTGTAATACATGCCCCGTATTCGCGCTACCCGTAAACAGTACGCCATCAATGCCTTTTGCGTCAGCTAGGGCGATACCAGTTTCTTTCGCGCCTTGAACAAGGTTAATCACGCCTTTCGGCAGACCGGCTTCTTCCCATAGCTTCATCGCCAATTCACCCGTCCATGGCGTTTGCTCAGACGGTTTGAAGACTACCGTGTTACCAGCCAGTAGCGCAGGCACAATGTGACCATTTGGTAGGTGGCCTGGGAAGTTGTAAGGACCAAACACCGCCATCACGCCCAATGGGCGGTGGCGCAATACGATTTGGTTGCCTGCTGCTTCACGGCTCGCCTCACCAGTGCGGTCATGATAAGCGCGAATCGAAATGGCAATTTTACCTGCCATGGCTGCTGCTTCAGTGCGCGTTTCCCAAATCGGCTTACCGGTTTCTTTGGCAATCACTTCGGCGATTTTTTCGCTGTTCTCTTTTACTTTCTCCGCAAAAGCCAACACGATTGCCTCACGCTCTGAAAATGGACGCTTTTTCCAGTCAATAAACGCTTCACGCGCTGCAGATACCGCCTGGTTCACCTGCTCTGCCGTTGCACCTTTGCCTTGCCAGATCACTTCTTGGTTGTACGGCGACAGAGACGTAAATGCTTCACCCTGACCTTGTACCCATTCACCTGCAATCCAATGTGTCATTGTTTCTATCCTTAAATTCTGTCGTCTGTTACTGCGGAAGAAGGCGAACGAAATCCCCTTCTTCAACCGAAAGTGCATCCGCAACGTCTGGTGCGATCATTACGCTTTGTGTTTCTGCGTCATACGCCGCTTTAGTGACTGTCGCACGGAAGTTCTCGAAAGATGAATTACACATCAAGAAGTCTTGTGTGCTGGAATGTCCAGAGATTTTGACTTGCGCGCGGAATGAATGACGTACCGACTCAATATTACGCAGATCACACTCAACCGTTGGGCCACCATCGAAGATGTCGACGTAGCCTCGGTTGGTAAAACCTTCACGCTCAAGCAGCTTCAGCGCTGGACGCGTGTTGTCATGTACTTGACCAATCACGGCTTGCGCTTCTGGGCTGAGCAGGTTGATGTAAATAGGCAGTTTCGGCATCAAGTCGGCGATAAAGCCTTTCTTGCCGATGCCTGTCAGGTAATCTGCAAGCGTGAAATCGATAGAGAAGAAATGCTCTTGAAGCCATTGCCAGAATGGTGAATTACCCTCGTCGTCTGAAACGCCACGCATCTCCGCAAAGATCGTTTCAGAGAAGCGCTCTGGGTGCTCTGCCATCATTAGGAAACGACACTTCGACATTAGACGACCATTCAGACCTTGGCGGAATTTCTCACGCAAGAACAAGGTACAAATTTCGCTGTTACCCGTGTAGTTATTACCAAAAGTAAGCAGTTTAACGACGTTGTTAACGCCAAGCTTTGGCGACGAGTGCACGACTTTACTAATGTGATATGAGTAAAATGGGACATCCCAGCCGATAGATGCTTCGATTCCGGTGGTACCCGCAACCTCACCCGTTTCAGAGTCAAAGCCAACCATCAGGTAGCCTTCATCGCCTGGTTCTGCCACATCTGGCTTACCAAAGCTGTACTCTGAATGTTTGATTCGATTGGTTAACAGTTCTTCGTTAACCGGTAGAGATGTAAATCCGTGACCAGACTCCACCGCACAAGTGTGCAGTGCGTCGTAATCCGACATCGCGATAGGGCGAACTACTAGCATCAATACTCCCTCCAGATGCAAGAAGATCCTAACTATATTGTAGGAACAATTCCCCCATCAGAGATCCTTGACGGGGGTGTCTGCGTTGACGTTTAAACTGATATCGCGCTTAAACTAAAGTCGCGATCGCTTTATCCAGTTTCGCCAAGCCTTCTTCAATTTCTTGTTGTGTGATAACGAGTGATGGTGTGAAACGTACGACATTGGCACCCGCAACCAATACCATGAGACCTTGTTTACCTGCAGCAACCAGCACGTCACGCGCACGGCCTTGCCATTCTTCATTTAGTGCAGCGCCAAGTAATAGGCCTTGACCGCGCACTTCTGAGAAGGTGTTGTACTTCGCGTTGATCTTCTCTAGACCTTCACGGAACAATGCTTCGCGTTCTAGCACACCAGCCAACACCTCTGGCTTAGTAACTTCATTTACAACCGCTTCTGCAACCGCACACGCTAGTGGGTTACCGCCATATGTAGAACCGTGAGTGCCCACTTTCATGTGCTCTGCCAATTTTGCTGTCGTTAGCATTGCACCGATTGGGAAACCGCCACCAAGTGATTTCGCAGTACTTAGAATATCTGGCGTGATACCTAAACCTTGGTAAGCGTAGAAGTTACCTGTACGGCCATTACCAGTTTGCACTTCATCGAAGATCAGTAAGGCGTTGTGTTTGTCACACAGCTCGCGAACCGCTTGAGCGAACTCAGGCGTTGGTGGCACGATGCCGCCTTCACCTTGTAGTGGCTCCATCATGACCGCACAAGTACGATCAGACATGTGCGCTTGTAAAGCTTCGATATCGTTGTAAGAAAGGTGTGTCACGTCGCCTGGCTTAGGACCGAAACCGTCAGAGTATGCAGCTTGGCCACCAACCGTTACGGTAAAGAATGTACGACCGTGGAAACCTTGTTTGAATGCAATGATTTCAGACTTCTCAGTGCCATGAACGTCTGCTGCATAACGACGTGCCAGCTTCAAAGCGGCTTCGTTTGCTTCTGCGCCAGAGTTAGCAAAGAACACTCGCTCAGCAAAACTCACTTCTGTTAGCTTTTTCGCCAGACGAAGGGCTGGTTCGTTCGTCATAACGTTACTTAAGTGCCAAAGCTTGTTAGCTTGCTCTGTTAGTGCGTCTACCATTACTGGATGACAATGGCCAAGACAGCTCACTGCAATACCACCAGCAAAGTCGATGTATTCATTACCTTCCTGATCCCAAACACGTGAACCTTCACCTTTAACAGGGATCATTTCCATCGGGTTATAGCAAGGTACCATTACCTCATCGAATAAACCGCGCTCTACTTTAATTTCCGTTGTCATTGCACATTCCTTCTTGATACCGCATGCGTAGCAGATAAGCGAATTTAACCGGCTCTCTTTGCCAGCAAATAATGTTTTGCATTTAAGCTATTGCGGCATTGTATTTACATTTAATTAACCATTTCAATAGTGATTTATTCTTTTCGTTCTCGAAAGCAACTTCCATTAATCACTGCTTATGACTATTTATGCATCAAGAAAGTAAAATAGAGAAGTGATTTTTTATAAATGTTATGTAATACAGGGGATAGAAGGTTTAAAAAGACATGAATAGACAAAGAGACTCGAGAGAATCGCATAGTTTTGCAATCCGCTCACCTCAGCAAAAAGATGAATGATTTGTTAAGAAAAGTGATCGCGATCAGATCGCTTTGCGTGCTAAAAAGTTCGCAAGCAACTCGTGACCTTGCTCAGTTTTGATTGATTCTGGGTGGAACTGCACCGCATCAATTGGCAAGGCTTTATGTTGGTAACCCATTATTTCATCCATGCTTCCGTCCGGCAGTTCTGTCCATGCAGTCAGTTCAAACACGTCGGGTAAAGTACCGTTTTTCACCACAAGAGAGTGATAACGGGTTACCGTGAGTGGGTTATTCAGATTTTTAAACACACTACGACCGTTATGACGAATCGGTGAGGTCTTACCGTGCATCACTTGTCGTGCACGTACCACTTCACCCCCAAACACTTGCGCTATCGCTTGATGGCCAAGGCAAACACCCAATATTGGAAGCTTACCAGCGAAGTGTTCTATCGCTTTCAGTGAAATACCTGCTTCGTTCGGCGTACATGGCCCTGGCGAGATCACCAAATGAGTTGGGTTGAGCGCCTCAATGCCTTGGATATCGATTTCATCGTTACGCACCACCTTTACGTCTGCACCAAGCTCGCAGAAGTATTGGTAAAGGTTGTAGGTAAACGAATCATAATTATCGATAATTAACAGCATGGGACTACATCGTGGAAACCTGAAAGCGAGTATTGTGCCGCCTTTTTATCTAAACGCAAGTACGATCAGTTATTCCACCTCGGCTTGCAGGAACTTACTCAGCAGGCTTTCCAACGCATTTCTTTCTTCAGAGTCGAGACAAGTTAAGTGCTGTTCCATGCTCGCGACATGCGCTTCAAGCACCTGATCTAAAAAGGCAACACCGTCTTCCGTCAATGTCACTCGATTACTTCTGCGGTCGCTTTCGCTCGCTACGCGGTGCACCCAACCTTTTTGTACCAAGCCTTCTAAGCGTGTACTCACTGCACCAGACGAAATCATCAACGTTTTGTACAACGTTGTCGGCGTGACGGGGTCTATGCTACGTCTTAGCGTGGCCAGAATATCGAACTCAATTGCGCTGATCCCAGCATCACCGCACACTTGGCCATGGACCTGTTCCCAGAAGTTTGCCGCGCGACGAATGCGCCCAACCACGCCCATCGAAGAACAATCTAAGTCAGGTCGTGCTTGCTGCCACTGCTGAAGAATCTTATCTACACCGTCCATTACATCATCCCCATTATCATCACCAACTAAAAATCTTTTCAAAAAGATACTTGACCAAAAGAAAAAACGCCATTACTTTTAAAAAACAATCTTTCACAAAAGATACTTTTACAGGAGGTATCATGACCAACGCAGAAAGGATTCAAGCAATACTGCTCACCGCGATTGCTCCCATCGTTTGGGGCAGCACCTACATCGTCACTACTGAGTTGCTACCCGCAGATAGTCCCCTACTCGCGTCTGCGATACGCGCACTTCCGGCGGGATTATTACTCATCGCTTATACGCGGTGCTTTCCGAACCAGCAATGGTGGGGAAAACTCGCATGCCTTGGAGTGCTCAACATCGGACTGTTCTTTTACTGCCTGTTTTTTGCTGCAAGTTACCTACCTGGAGGAACCGCGGCACTGGTCATGTCGAGCCAACCGATCATCGTGATGCTGCTCAGTGGGCTGGTATTAAAAAGTAAGATCGCTTTGAGCCACTGCATCGCAGCAATATTCGGTGTGCTCGGTGTAGCGCTTATCGTCATCAACGAAACGGTGCAGATCAGCGCGCAAGGAATTGCTCTGGCGGTACTAGGCACATTAAGCATGGCAAGTGGCGTGGTGCTAACCAAATACTGGGGACGTCCGAAGGATATGTCGACATTGGCGTTCACTGGCTGGCAACTCCTCGTCGGAGGCATCCTTTTATTACCTGCAGCGCTATGGTTTGAAGGTCTACCGGAGACCATTTCGCTAAAAAACTTGGCCGGATACAGCTACCTAACCATAGTGGGTGCGGTACTCGCTTACGCACTGTGGTTTAAAGGAATCGAGCGTCTTCCTGCAACAAACGTCGCGTTTCTAGGATTTCTGAGTAGCGTCTCGGCGAGCGTGTTGGGCTACGTATTTTTAGATGAAATACTCACACCACTGCAATTGTTAGGTGCAGGAGCAATACTGGTTTCGATCTTTTTGGCCTCCCATAGTCCTAAAGCTGCAAATGCATAACTCCAATAAACAAGATATAAAATTCAAAAGGAAATGATTATGAAACTAACGATTGTCTCTGGCAGCCAAAGGGCAAATTCACAAAGTCTCAACGTAGCTCGTTTTATCAAACAGCACGGTTTGCAAGAATTCGATCAAGTGGAAATCCTCGATCTGCATGAACTGAACCTGCCATTTTGGAATGAAGGCGTTTGGCAAGGTAGCGAAGAGTGGGGTGTCTGGACGCCAATCGCGCAAAAACTGAAAGAGTCTGACGCGTTTGTCTTTATCACACCGGAATGGCACGGGATGGCGACCCCAGCGCTGAAAAACTTCCTATTGCTGACGACCGCAAACGAACTGGCACATAAACCAGCACTATTGGTGAGTGTTAGCGTCAGTATCAACGGTGTTTACCCGATCAGCGAATTACGCATGACTGGCAGCAAAAATAACCATGTGTGCTTTTTGCCTGACCATCTCATTGTACGTGACAGTGATAAACTCATTGATCAAGAGGCGCACAGCGATGACAGTGACTTTGTCGCTCGCACTCAATACACTTTGAAACTGCTCAGCTGCTACGCGAGCGCATTAGCACCAGTGCATCAGGACATGCTGCCGCTCGGTAAACCATTTACCTATGGGATGTAATCGTCATTCAAGCCGCTCAGTATTCGGCGGCTTTTAGTTTAACCTCTCTCCAAGCAACTATTAGCAACGCTAATAGTTTCAGTAGAAATCCGGTTTGTTTGAATTGTTTCAATAGTGTTAAATCACTCTCAATTAAAGGGGAGATGTATGAACATTATTGAAGTCTTAGAACCTTGGTTAGCCGACGCGATTAGTATCCGTCATGCCATTCATAAGCAACCAGAATTAGGTTTTGAAGAAAATAACACTCAAGCGTTAGTGGTTGCCGAGCTCGAAAAGTACGGCGTCGATGAAATCTGTACTGATTTCGCCAAAACGGGCGTGGTGGGTGTGATTCACGGCTCGATCGGGGACGGAAAGAGCATCGGTCTTCGCGCCGACATGGACGCGCTACCCATCCATGAAGCCAACACATTTGCCCACCGTTCGTGCCACGACGGTAAAATGCACGCCTGTGGCCATGACGGTCACACCACTATGTTGCTACTCGCTGCGCGCTACTTGGCCCGGTCGCGTAACTTTGCAGGCAAAGCGGTGCTGATATTCCAACCGGCAGAAGAAGGTCGCGGTGGCGCCGAGACCATGATCACCGACGGCGTGTTAGAGCGCTTCCCGATCGACGAATGCTACGCTCTGCACAATATGCCGGGCATTCCTGAAGGGCATTTCGCATTTAAGACGGGGCCAATAATGGCGAGCTCTGACCGTCTGTTTGTCACTGTCGACGGAAAAAGTGGTCATGCTGGCTTACCACACACAACCCAAGATCCATTGCTTGTCGCGACCCATATTTACCAAGGTATTCAAGGCATGGTCAGCCGCAACTACGACCCGTTTGATCCACTAGTGGTTTCGGTCACACAGCTGCATTGTGGAGAAACAACCAACGCCATCGCCGACCAAGCTCATATGAGCGGTACGTTCCGTACTTTGTCTCAACAAACACGAGATAGCTTGGTTGAACGACTCGAGCAACTAGTAGCTCACAGCGCCAAGGCGCACGGGATGCAAGCAGAATTTAAACTCGGACCAATTTCTCACCCACCGACGGTTAACACCGAAAACGAAACTCGGCGAGCGATCGACGCAGCGGCTCAAACCGTTGGAGCTGAGCGCGTTAACCCAAGCTGTGAAGCTATGCTAACCAGCGAAGACTTCGCCTTTTTCCTCAACAAAGTACCGGGTTGCTACGGCTTTATCGGCAACGGCACTGAGGAGCAAGGATGCAGCGTTGGCCTGCACAACAAAGCCTACGACTTTAACGACCGGCTGCTGCCGATTGGCGCCGCTTACTTTATCAATTTGATTGAACAGCAATAACAACAAATGAGGGGAAGTGACTCCCCTTTTTACACAAAGGAGTGTTCTAACAATGTCGACTGCAATTACGCAAAAATCGAGTTCAGGCGCGTCAATGATCGACCGCATTGAGCGACTGGGCGATAAAGTCCCTCATCCCTTCTATCTGTTTATCTTCCTGTGCCTCAGCGTCATGCTGCTCTCTTGCCTATTCTCGTTTATTGGCGGCGGCGTGACCCATCCATCTACGGGTGAAGTAGTGCACGTTAAGAGCCTAATCAGTGGTGAAGGTCTGGTTTACATCCTGCAATCGACGGTGAATAACTTCGTCTCGTTTAAACCACTCGGATTGGTCTTATGTATGATGCTAGCGGTGGGGCTATTGCAAGAAGTAGGCTTGGCCGACAGTGCAATCAAGCAATCATTGCTCAACGCGCCGCGTCAGTTTGTCACCGCGTCGATTTTCGTCACTGGTATCATCGGTAACCTCGCCTCAGACGCTGCGTTCATTTTGGTTCCCCCTCTCGCAGGTCTGATTTTTGCGGCAACCAACCGCAACCCAATTGTCGGCATCGCCGCAGGTTTTGTCGCGGTCGCGGCTGGGTTTACCGCCAACCTATTTATTGCTGGCACCGATGTATTACTTTCCGGTATTTCAACCGAAGCGTCTGCCATCGTTGAACACGTCGAAGTTAGCCCGGCAGCAAACTGGTACTTTATGTTGCTTTCCGTTCCGATTTTAGTCGTCACAGGGACGCTCATCACCGACAAATACATCGAGCCTAAATTCGCGCATAAAGTGACAACCAACCACGCCGATAGTGAACCGTCTTTTGAAATTACCACTAAGCAAAAGAGTGCGTTGAAATGGGCTGGAGCAGCGTCTTTGGTGTTTATCGCTTTGCTTTTGGCCGCCCTGCTGCCAGCCGATTCACCTCTACGTAATGCAGACGGCGGTTTGGTACCTTCACCTTTCCTAAAAGGGATTATCCCGATCATCATGGCATTCTTCTTTATGAATGCGGTGGTTTACGGCGTCAAAGCGGGTACGATCAAACAAGCCAGTGATATTCCTGACTTGATGTCCAAAGCGCTCAAGGGCGTTGGCGGCTACATTGTCTTGGTATTTGTGATTGCCCAGTTCATTGCTTGGTTTAAGTGGTCTAATTTAGCTATCTTTATTGCGGTGAATGGTGCGGAATGGATTTCGTCTGTCGAGATGCCAAAGCTGGCGATGATGGCGCTGTTTATGATGCTTGCTGGCGTGATGAACATGATTGTGTTTAGTGGTTCGGCGCAATGGGCGATCATGGCCCCGGTATTTATCCCACTCTTTATGTTACTTGGCGTAGACCCGCAAATTACGCAAATGGGCTATCGTATTGCCGACTCCACCACCAACATCATTTCACCGACCAATCCATATATTCCGATGGTACTGGCGCTGATCGCCAAATATAATCCGCAAGTGAAATTTGGTACTTTCCTCGCGATGATGGTGCCATACGCTCTGGTGCTATTTAGTGTTTGGGGCGGGCTATTCCTGATTTACATGCTGACAGGTTTACCCGTCGGGCCAATGTAACGTCGCTTAACGACTGGGGATAAACTCAGCAAAGCCCCAGTCGCTGACATGCTTTTTCAAAATCAAACTGAACTCATCGACTAACTCTCGATGAGTTTCTTTACGTGTAATGAGCCCTACTGAGCGGTACTGAACCGGTTGAACAATCGGAATAAAGCGAACTTCCACGTTGTTGCTCAACTCACCGATAGTGGAAGACAGAATCGTCGAACCTAGTCCGCTGGAAATCATCCCTAATAGCGTTGAGGTATGCGAAGCGCTCAACTCCGGATCATAGGTTAAACCAATGCGTTGAAACGCTTCGTCGGCAAGTGTGCGTAAACTGTTCCCGGGGCTGACACCAATCGACGCGTATTGATGCGCTTGTTCCCAACTGACTTGCTTATGCTCGGCGAGCGGATGGTCTTGCCGGCAAACAAAGCACAGGTAATCGCGAAACAGTAAATCAAAGTTCAATTCTGGGTGATTCGGATTGGTGTTGATGCCGATGTCTGCCTGCCCTTGTAGTACTGAATGGGTAATGTCATCAACCCGTTCTTCAATTAAGCGAAAAGTAAAATCTGGATAGCGCTTTTTCAGGTCATTGAGGGTTTTCGGCGCTAAGGATGCACACAACGTATATAGCGACGAAACCACCAGCGACTTGTTGTAGCCGTGCTGGCGGTCTTTGTTTTGCTGAACTAGTTTATCCAAGCGATTAACGATAAATCGCGCTTCCTGATACAACTGCTCGCCCGCTTCGGTGAGGATGATTTTCCTGCCTTGGCGCTGATAGAGTTCGCTGGCAAGTTGCTGGGTCAGCTTTTTCATCATCTGGCTCAACGCAGACTGGGTGATGTGCACCTTTTCAGCGGCATAAGTAAAATTTTGTTCCTCAGCCAAGGCGATAAAAGCTTTGAGCTGACGATAGCTAATGTCCATTTAGTAGTCTCACCCTTTGCTCTGCTGAAAAAGTATACCCAAACTTGGTAACTAATACGTCAATATGATTATCCATTTCTATATTTTTTCTGAACATAAAGGCCAGCATAGGCTGGCCTTTGGTCTTTACAGCTATTTAGGAACTGTTTGTCAGGAAGTAAATTCGCTTAGCGGCGACGACGGAATAAGCCAAGACCTAGCAGCGCAAATAGAGCACCAAAACCAAACGAACCACCATCTGAATCCTTCGACCCTTCTGTTCCAGCTTCAGTTTGCGTCATTGAAACATCACGAACAGAGCTAAACTTCACGATATTACCTGTCGAGTCAGTCACTTTCTCTTCTAACTGATAATTACCTTGCTCTGGCGTTTGTTCAAACTCAATATTCACGCTACGCGCATCAATATCAGCTTGAACTAAAGTTTGGCTAGCCGAGTAAGCTTTCGTATCGCTGCTTGCCGCAGCCGCTTGTGTGGATGGCGTTAAGTTCACCGTAACAATATCGCCCACAACCGCCGTTGGTGGTAAACGGACATCGACGGCTAAGTTGTCACCTGCTTTCGGTAAATCGATGTCATCATCTGGTAAATCAATCGCGATGATCACTGGATCGTGGTCAGAGGCAGAGAACGCATCTTTGTACTTCGGCATATCACCTGTGTACTTGCTGCTGTATTCGAACAAGTTACTCTCTAGTGAGTTGATGTGCCAATCTTCAATTGCTACCACTTTTTGCGCTAGGCTGCTGCTTGCCAATGCGTGGTCCAAATTACCCAGCTCGCCCGAATAGGTGTAAGAAAACGTATCAGTGCCGTGCAGCAACGTGTTTAAGTTGTGCAGACCGTAACCTTTTTCAATTTTGGTCTTCTCTACTTGAAGTTCACCATCACCAATGGTTGTGTAAGCAGCAGTATAAATGTCACGGCCGTATTTCTCTTTCGAGTAATCAGTCAGTGTCAGAAGTGGGTCTTCCATGCCATAAGCATTGAGGTCGCCCATGAGCAATACATCGCCTTTCACCTCTTTCAACGCTTCACCCACTGCGTGCGCAGCAGAAACGCGGAAGTTGTTACAGTTGCCTTGCAGATCCGCTGGCTCAGAATCTTCTACACCAGCAATCCACTCTTCAATACACTCAGAGCCTTTCGACTTAAAGTGGTTTACGACAATAGACAAATCTTCACCCGTCTCTTTCACCGTAAAGGTCTGAAGTAGACTGTGGCGTTGGTACTTATCGTAAGCAGGGTTACTTTCTGTGCCCTCTTTACGAGTAATTGTGTTTTCTGCAATGTGCTGCTCTGGCGTGATGATCACTTTTGCAGCGTCTTTTGGCGTTACTGCGTTAGCACGATATAAAATCGCCACCATGATCGCATCACTGCCAAAGTATTCGTCTTGGTATTTGTCTTGCTCTTCGATTTCGACATACGTGTAATGATCTTCAGCGTCATCAATCTCAGCATTTAGGGCATCAACTAAGTTTTGGATAGCACTGCCATCACCAAAGCCGTTATTTTCCACTTCCATCAAACCAATGATGTCAGCGTCCATCTTGTTCATCGCCGCAACGATTTTCGCTTGTTGGATCAGGAACTCATCTAGGTTAGTCGCACCACGGTTTTGTCCGGTTGGGTTTTCATGGCCACTGTCAGCCACGGAGTTGAAGTAGTTCAGTACGTTGAAGCTTGCAATACGCAAATCTGAGTCCGCAATCGCTGGGGCATCTTTACGAGCCACATCGAAGCCTTCACCTGAAGTCACAAAGTTGGTGTTATCGACTTCATTGGTCGCAATCAGGCGGTATTCGTTGTAGCTGTAAGCCACGACACCCTGAAGACCTTCTACTCGAGAACCAAGGCGAATGTGCTGCTCAGAAGAGCCATCTTGGTCTGCATCTTTAGCAAAATCTGGGTAGTAAGGAACTTGGCCGTTTGGTGCTTTGCCATCTGATTCTAGGTATACGAGGTTTGCTGCGTTGTCTTTTGCTAGCTCAACGGCTGCATCGCTCTCTGCCGCGTGTAATTGAGTCGGCTTTAACAATGGCGCTTCATGAGAGAGCATCATATTGTTACGACGTGAATCGTAGTCGTAAGAGAAGTTTCGAGTTACAAACAAGTCACTTGCCGAGGTCAACTCAACTTGCATGCCTTCATGACGCTCTAGCGCATCACGTAGTGTCTCACCTTCTTTGATAACAAGATCGGTAACTCGAGGGGTTTCAGAGGTGCCTGTTTTCACATAGCTGTTAGCATCAGAAGCAAGCTGAGTATTGCTGTAATACTCTTGAACTTTACCTTTCACACAAACAACGTCACCAGCTTTCAGCGCCGTGTCCGCCGCGTCAGTATGAATGAACAAGCCTTCTGAGGTCTTGTCGTTGTTGTCGCTTTCTAATGCTTGTAGGTAGAAACCTTTGGTTAGGCCAGTGGTAACAGCAGTCACGACACCAGTTACGAAATGATCTTCGTCAGTAATGTATGGGTAACCATCAATGAATGGAGACGTATCGCCTTCACCTTGAATATCTTGGATGGTAGTGAAGTTAGGTTGCTGACCGTCTACTTCACAAGCGAATGGTGCTGGTGGCTCAGTCGCATTTAGCTCACCAAGGCCGTCAATGTTGTCTTTCTCAAATGCCGTCCACTGAGATGCATCATAAGTAGCAGAAGGGGTTAGTGCATCACTGTTACGAACTAATGTGGTGTCTTTACCAAAATCTACGTCACCCATCACACCGATGATGTCGTGCACTTCACCATCTTTAAGCAGTGCGATCGGGTCGTCACCGTTAAAGTTCGCAACGCTTTTATCTGTGATATCCGAGACAGCTTTGATGGTATCGCTCGCGTCACCATGCGCCAGTACATACACTTGGTTAGCTTGTAGCGTCACTTGGCTAAGGTCGAATGTGCTACCCCAAGTACCACCACCGTTTGATGATTTCGCCAACTCGTAGCCAGTGAGTGTCACCGCAGTATCACCCGTATTAGCGATCTCTACCGCTTTATTATAAGCGCCGCCTTCTACGTATTGGGAAATAATAATCTCTGCGTTCGCGTTTGCACTAAGTGCACTGGCGATGGTTAATGCGAGTATTGAGGGTTTGATTAACGTGTCCATTGTCATACCTGATATTTATGTAAATGCAAACTTAGCTCTGGTTAGAGCCTGCCATTTGCGTCTACTATCAGGTTTATTTATGAAATAAATAAGAATGAGTAATTAAAGCCGTGAAATGAATCACATGTGAATATGAGAAAATATGCCAGAGCATCCCATTCAAACATTTTTTGTAATAAATACAGAGCGCTATTGATAAACAAGTCAGAATTTAGATTGATTACTCAGTTTACTTTTTCACTTCATGTTAAGGAGTAGAAAATACATCACTTGTTGAGTTGCTTATTAACCCAACCGTTCCTGTTACAAATAAAAAATATAATTAGTCACTAATTTAGAATGCTTTAATTTTCACTTGTATCACTGTTCAAGCCCAAGAATCTATTACTCGCTTCGTTCTCTCTTTTACAGGCCCCTCATACTTCAAAGTTTTCATGATTTATTCAATAACTTTTCATTACTCACTAGCCAAAAACATACACAAAAGATATAACACCTGCGCGAGACAATAAGATCTCATTAGCTGTAAACCCAGGAACGACAAATGAAAAAAATTCAACGCAGTGTGCTAGCTCTCTCCCTACTTGGCTTGATAGCGGGGTGTCAGTTGACCGCCAGTGAGCCACTTCAACCTACGGCGAATCAAGACATCATCGAATCAGCCAAAAATGAACTGGATGGTATTGAAGAGCTAGAAGTCAGTGACGAGGGTGTTATTACCTTTACTCAGCGTCTAAGAACGCCAGGAACCTACTGGATTCCAGCGAGAATTAAAGAACTCAGCTACGATATATCATGCGTACAGCTTAGTTACTTCATTGATAGAGGCATGGTTGTGAAGTCTGCCTTTCTAGGGGCTCGAGGACGTGTTGAATATTACGACATGGAACGCTGTATGAAAGACACACCATTTCAGTAATACAGGCATAAAAAAAGCTCCACCAAAGTGGAGCTTTTTCGTATTCGTTCTTAGCAACTATGGGCGAGCTACAAAACCTACTGCTTCGTATGCTTTCTTAAGCGTTTCAGCCGCTCGTGCCGAGGCTTTCTCAGCGCCTTGCTGCATTACCTCGTCCATGTAAGCACGATCAGCGCGAATACGGTGATATTCTGCTTGAATTGGCTCAAGCATTGCTACAACTGCCTCACCAACATCTTTCTTAAATGGGCCATACATTTCTACGCCTTGGTACTTCGCTTCAATCTCTTCGAAGCTCATGCCTGTCGCCGCGGAGTACAGACCCATTAGGTTAGCAATGCCCGCCTTGTTCTCGATATCATGACGGATACTTGGTGGCGTTTCGGTATCGGTTTGCGCTTTGTTGATCTTCTTAAGGATCGACTTAGGCTCTTCCAGCAGCGTGATAACGTTCTTACGGTTGTCATCAGATTTAGACATCTTCTTCGTTGCGTCTTGAAGGCTCATTACACGCGCATTTACTGTCGGAATGTAAGGCTCTGGAACTTGGAAGATTGGCTGCTCTGGCGAGTAAATATTGTTGAAACGCGTTGCGATATCGCGCGCTAATTCTAGATGTTGCTTCTGGTCACTGCCTACAGGTACTTGGTGTGCACCGTAAAGCAAAATGTCAGCCGCCATCAACACCGGGTAGTCAAATAGACCAACGTTTACGTCATTCGCGTAACGTGCCGATTTGTCTTTAAACTGAGTCATACGGCTCAGCTCACCCATTTGAGTGTAGCAGTTAAGAAGCCAACCTAATTGAGCATGCTCTGGTACATGTGACTGAACAAATAGCGTGCTCTTCTTCGGGTCAACACCAACTGCCAGACAAATTGCCAGTGCGTCTAGAGTTGCTTCATGCAGCGCTTTAGGGTCCTGACGAACCGTAATCGCGTGAAGGTCTACCACACAATATTGGCAATCATAATCGTCTTGCATCTGCTGCCATTGACGTAGAGCACCCAAGTAGTTACCGATACTTAGTTCACCTGAAGGTTGAACACCACTCAATACAATGGGTTTGCTCATTAGAATGATTCCTTTGACTTCTTAATCTAATTAAATGAAAAAAACCGTGCAGTAATAGGTGCACGGTTTACTCAGTGTACTCATTAACGAGTATTTTGGAAGCTCTTTTGTAGCCGTTATGCAGAAACCGCTACAACGTCCAATAATTCTGCCAAACTGTCAGCGACGAAATCTGGATTTGATGCTGAAATAGGTTCACCGTGGTTGTAACCATATGTCAGACCAAATGAGGCACAGCCTGCATTCTTTGCTGCGAGAATGTCGTTTTTCGAGTCGCCAACCATCAGCATTTCACTTGGTTGGATTTGGTGCTTTTCCATCAACCAGTTCAATGCTACTGGGTTTGGTTTTTTCTCTGGGAATGCATCACCGCCAAGGACATCAACGAAGTATTTTGCGATGTCGTGCTTTTCCAAAACGTCAGGCACAAACTTTGAAGGTTTGTTAGTCACCAACGCCATAACAAAGCCCGCTTTGTGCAGCTCTGCTAGTGTCTCTTTTACCGTTGGGTAAAGATGACTTAGCTTGTGACCGCTTTGCTCGTAGTAGTCATCAAACAATACACGCGCTTTAGCACGAAGCTCTTCACTCAGCTCTGGGTTGATGGTCAGGCTTTGGCTTAATGAGCGACCAATAAGCACGTCTGCGCCGTTACCCACATAATCACGAACTTGTTCTTCTGAAACCGATGGAAAGCCAAGCGCCTGTACTGCTTGGTCTGCCGCGACAGCTAGATCTGGCACGCTATCAAGCAAAGTACCATCTAGATCGAAGGCGATGAATTTAATGTCTTGTTGAGTCATAACTTCCCTGAGGATTTTTATTTATAAATCGGTGAAAACGACAAAGGATGGCACCCCATCCTTTGTTTTTATCATTATGTCTGATTCTACAGTAACTGTTTGTTTCGTCGTTACTTTGCAGCAATACGCTGACGAACTGCCTCAAACAAACAGATGCCGGATGCCACAGATACGTTCAAGCTTGAAACGCTACCAGCCATTGGGATCTTAATCAAATCGTCGCAGGTTTCACGAGTCAGACGACGCATACCGTCACCTTCTGCCCCCATTACGATAGCAAGGGGTCCAGTCAGTTTTGCTTGGTAGATGTCGTGCGTTGCTTCGCCCGCAGTACCAACAAACCAGATGCCTTTCTCTTGCAATGTACGCATAGTACGAGCCAAGTTAGTCACTCGGATCAATGGTACGACTTCAGCTGCACCACAAGCGACTTTACTTACCGTCGCATTCATTGGCGCAGAACGATCTTTCGGTACGATGATCGCCGCAGCACCTGCCGCATCTGCGTTACGTAAACACGCACCAAGATTGTGTGGATCGGTCACGCCGTCTAACACTAAGAGCAGTGGTGATTCGTGCTTTGCAAGGATGTCATCAATATCGTTCTCATTCAGCTGCTTCGCTGGTTTCACACGAGCGATGATGCCTTGGTGATTTGCACCGCGTGCTTTGTCATCCAAGGTTTTACGTGTCATCTGCTGAATAGAAACACCACAAACCTGAAGATCATTTAGGATTGGCATTAGGCGATCATCTTGACGACCTTTTAAAACGTACGCCTCGATAAAACGCTCTGGTTCGCGCTCCAATACCGCCTTCACTGCGTGAATGCCGTAGATAAATTCGTTACTCATTGTTTAACCTGTTGTTCTGGTCGTATTGCCTGCGCCAACCGAGTTTGAACTAAGTTGGCGCTTCAACCTACTGCGCTTCTTTTTTAGTGCGCTTGGTTTTCTTCGGCTTACTGTGCGGCTTCTTTTTACGTGCTTTTTTCACTTTAGGCTTCTCGTTGCCTTGGGCGTCACCACGTTTTGGGCCATTACGCTTACTCGTTGCGCCCGTTTCTTCTGGGCGTTTAGTTGGCTCTATCGCAGGAATTGCACGAGCCGCGCCACCTTCTTTCGATGAAGAGCGAGTCGCAGCGCGTTTTTTATCTTTCGCTTTGCGTTTTGCTTCCGCTGCGCGTTTCTTCGCAGTCTTACCTTCGCCGCGTAGCTTACGACTTGTTTCGACCAATTCAAAGTCAATTTGCTTGTCATCGAGGTTAACAGCCAGTACTTTTACTTTTACTGCATCACCTAAGCGGTAGATGTTACCGAAACTTTCACCAATAAGTCGTTGACCAATCGGGTCAAATTGATAGTAGTCGTTCGCAAGGGTAGAAATATGTACCAAACCATCGATGTGCAAATCCGTTAAACGTACAAAGAAGCCAAAGCTAGTGACATTAGCGATAACACCGTCTAGTTCGTCACCGACGTGGTCTTGCATATATTCACACTTCAGCCAATCCGCAACATCACGTGTTGCATCATCAGCACGGCGCTCTGTCATCGAACATTGTTCGCCGTAAAAATCCATGTCGTCAAACGAGTAATGATAGCCACCTGTTGGTGTCCAGCGATCTTGATTACGACCTTCTTCTTTAGCAATCAGATACTTGATTGCACGGTGAAGTAACAAGTCAGGGTAACGACGAATTGGCGACGTAAAGTGCGCATAGCGTTTCAATGCCAACCCAAAGTGCCCCGCGTTATCTGCGTTGTATACCGCTTGCTTCATTGAGCGTAGCAGCATGGTCTGAATCAACTCTTGATCTTGACGCCCGGAGATTTGACGTGCGAGATCAGCATAGTCCGTTGGTGAAGGCTCTAAACCACCTTTTAGCTCAAGACCAAGTTCACTTAAGAAGTCACGGAAACCTTGCAGGCGTAATTCACCTGGAGATTCGTGGATACGATAAAGCGCGGGCTCTTTCGCTTTTTCTACCAGCGATGCCGAAGCAATGTTGGCTAAAATCATACATTCTTCGATGATCTTATGCGCGTCATTACGAATTACTGGCTCAATGCTTTCGATTTTACGTTCCGCATTGAAAATAAATTTGGTTTCAACGGTTTCAAATTCGATTGCACCGCGTTGATCTCGTGCTTCTTTCAGCACTTTGTACATCTTGTGCAACTCTTCTAGATGAGAAACAAGCGGCTGGTAGCGCTCACGTAGTTCTTCATCCCCTTCTAGAATCGCGCTCACTTTGCTATATGTGAGACGAGCGTGCGAGTTCATCACCGCCTCGTAATGCTTGTAACCAGACAGCTTACCTGTATCGGAAATGGTCATTTCGCACACCATACACAAGCGATCTACTTGCGGGTTAAGCGAACATAGACCGTTCGACAGTACTTCTGGCAACATTGGCACAACTTGCGAAGGGAAATATACTGAGTTACCACGATTGATCGCTTCTTTGTCCAACGCAGAGTCAGGACGAACGTAGTAACTGACGTCAGCAATCGCTACCCATAAACGCCAACCACCTTCTTTGTTCTTTTCACAGTAAACGGCATCATCAAAGTCTCGTGCGTCTTCGCCGTCAATGGTCACTAGTGGCAAATCACGTAGATCCACACGACCAACTTTCGCTTCTTCTGGTACTTCTTCGCCTAAGTTTTCGATTTGTTTATCGACGGCTTCTGGCCATTCGTGAGGGATTTGGTGTGTACGAATCGCAATTTGTGTTTCCATACCTGGTGCCATGTTTTCACCAAGGACTTCAACCACTTTACCCATCATGCCGCGTGAGCGTGAGCCACGATCAGTAATTTCAATTACGACTACGTTACCCATGCGTGCACCCGCTTTGTGCTCATTTGGGATCAGGATATCTTGGCTGATACGCGAGTCATCTGGGACAACATAGGAGTATCCATATTCAAGGAAGAAACGACCAACGATTTGATCATTGCGCTCCTCTAGCACACGCACCAAACGTCCTTCACGGCGGCCGCGCTTGCTGTTGTCTGTCGGTTGCACTAAGACAAAATCACCGTGGATGATGTTCTTCATCTGATGGTGCGGTAACAGAATATCATCATCCTTGCCGACGCTGCCTTCTGGACGTACCCAACCATGGCCATCACGATGACCAATCACGTAACCTTTCACCATTTCAAGTTTTTCAGGCAATGCATAGCACTGACGACGGGTAAACACCAGTTGGCCATCTCGCTCCATCGCACGTAGCCGACGACGCAACCCTTCGTATTGCTCTTCGCCCTCAAGCTTTAGTGCCTCAAACAAGTCGTTACGATTCATTGGAACGCCCGCTTGCTCTAGAAACTCGATGATAAACTCTCGGCTTGGAATTGGATTTTCGTAATTTTTGGATTCACGATCTGCAAAAGGATCGTTTGGAATATTGTCTGACATAGGCACGCCTATCTAGCAAGGAAGGTATATGGCTAGTATATCTGAGTCTCTCGATAAGCTACAGAATTGCTTTGAAAAAAGAATGATCGAGATCGACTCTAGGCATGCAAATGAGTTAAGGACGAGCCAGCAAGATCAAAAGTTCAGAATTGTCACTGAGCAAGGATTCAATCGTGCAGTCATCCAACTCCGCCAGAAAGGCACTTTTTGCTTTCGCCAATTTATCTTTGAGGCGGCAAGCAGGGGTAATATGGCAAAAATCCACACCACAGTTGACTAAATCTAACGGCTCTAAATCGCGCACAACACCACCGACTGTGATTTCAGACGCTGGCTTCATCAGCCGGATACCACCGTTTTTTCCGCGCACGGTATGGACATAACCCAACTGCCCTAACCGATTGATAACTTTAACCATATGGTTGCGCGACACACCAAATAAATCCGTCACTTCGGTAATGCTGGTTAACTCATCTTCCGGCAACGAAGCCAAGAAAATTAAGGTTCTCAACGCATAATCAGTGAAACTAGTTAACTGCATATTCTCTCCCAAAGTGCGACTCAATAACCCGCTGGTGATGCTAAAACCCCAAACTTGAGCTATCGATAAAAGTGTAAATCTTTTCTTGATCGAAAGATACATTTGAGATACAACTTTAAACATGCATTATAAATACAACTTAAAGTAGGAAGCCCTTATGCTCAGCAATCAAACTATCGAGATCGTCAAAGCGACCGCACCACTCATCGCCGAAACAGGACCAAAACTGACCGCGCACTTTTACGAGCGTATGTTTACTCATAACCCTGAGTTGAAAGATATTTTTAACATGAGTAACCAGCGTAACGGCGATCAGCGTGAAGCATTATTCAACGCTATCTGTGCCTATGCTGCCAATATTGAAAATTTGCCAGCTCTGCTTGGCGCAGTAGAGAAAATTGCGCATAAGCACACGAGCTTTTTGATCACAGAAGATCAGTACCAAATCGTTGGTAAGCATTTACTTGCGACAATCGATGAGCTTTTTAATCCAGGTCAAGAAGTGTTGGATGCTTGGGCTGAGGCTTACGGCGTACTTGCGAATGTATTTATTCAGCGCGAAGAACAAATTTACCAACAAAATGAAGCTTTGGAAGGCGGCTGGCGCGGTCTACGCGAATTTGAATTAGTCGATAAAAAGATTGAGAGCGAGCACATTTGCAGCTTTGTGTTCAAGCCAACCGATGGCCAAAAAGTGGCGCCGTATAAACCGGGACAATACCTTGGCATCTACATCAACAGTGACCAGTTAGAAAACCAAGAAATTCGCCAATATAGCCTGTCTTCTGCGGTCCAAGAGAACACCTACCGTATCTCAGTAAAACGTGAAGAAGGCGGAAAAGTGTCGAACTACCTGCACGATAGCCTGAACATTGGCGAAAAAGTGCAGCTTGCGGCCCCTGCCGGTGATTTCTTTATGGATGCCGAACCACAAACACCCCTTGTTCTAATTTCTGCTGGTGTGGGACTTACTCCAACGCTGTCAATGCTAGAAAGTCTCTCAGCACATCAAGCACCTGTAACTTGGGTTCATGCAACAGAAAATGGCCAACAGCATGCTTTCAAGCAACACGTAAACCAACTCGTTGCAGAAAAAGAAAATATGAACGCGCTCGTTTGGTATAACCAACCAACGGCAGAAGACAAGCTAGGCGAAGACTTCCACTTCACGGGCTTTGTCAATCTGTATGAAATTGAAGCTGCATTAAAGCAAGATAACGTGCAGGTATACTTCTGTGGTCCTGTAGGATTTATGCAGCACGTAGCGAAACAGCTATTAGAACTTGGCGTACCAGAAGAGCAATTCCATTACGAATGCTTCGGTCCACACAAAGTGGTTTAAGCGCTACCAACTATCGGGAAAACAACAAAGCCCACGTGACGTGGGCTTTGTTGTATGAAGTTGTTTGCAATATTGAAGCGTTACCAAAAGGTGTCTCGCCGTTTAGCTCGAGCAATAACGTTTTGTGGCATGCGCTGTTCAAGGCCGTTTCTCAATACAGTTATGCGCTTATGCTGCCGCTTATCTGCTGTGACAGAGTTATATAACCAACGATACGCATCTTCGTAATCGAGTGGACTGCCATAATCACGTAAAAGCAACTCGGCCAGATGAATACGCGCGTTTAGGTTTCCCATTGACGCAGCTTCTCGCAAATATGGAATTGCACGTTCTTTATCTTGCTGTACTAAAGTGCCACGCGAATAGTATCGGCCAATCTGCTCTAGTGCAGCAGGTAACCCCTGATGCGCTGCATTTTCGATGTAGTAAAGACCCAGTTCGACATCTTGCTCGACACACACCCCCCAAGCCAACATATCTCCGTACAGAAATTCATAAGCGGGTAAGTTAATTCGAGTCGCACGAGCTACGATATCCTCCACCAGCTGGCAGTTATCAGCGCGCACACGTTGTAAGTGCTTATTTTGCTCAATAAGCTTTATCAGCTCTGCTTCGGTATAGATCGGAACTGGTGTCCCCACATCAGCAACATTGGCTTTCACTGTGGTAGCAACCAAGGTCAACAACAGTGAAGCAGCCACTGTTCGTAACTTCATAAACGTACCCTTAAGGTATCTAAGAAACCAAAGATCGATGAAGGATCTCCTCTGCTTGATAACCTTATCGGCAAAAAACAGCTAAGCTTTAGACAATTTTTGCCTCTGATTTAGGCTCAGCGGCAAAAGCTTGCCATATGAGAGTCACGCTGTTTTTGTTCAGATACAAAAAAGCCGACCAGAAGGTCGGCTTTTGCAATCTTTAACGGCTATCAATTAAGCTTCGAATGGGTGAACTTTGATGATAGTTTCGTTACGGTCAGGACCTGTAGAGATGATGTCTACTGGAACGCCAGTTAGCTCTTCAATACGCTTGATGTAGTCAAGAGCTGCTTGTGGTAGAGCATCTAGTGACTTAGCACCAAATGTGTTCTCAGACCAACCAGGCATTGTTTCGTAGATTGGCGTTGCTTTTTCGAATGCTTCAGCAGCCATCGGAGAAACTTCTAGCACAGAGCCATCTTCCATCTTGTAACCAGTACAGATTTTTAGCTCTTCTAGACCATCTAGTACGTCTAGTTTAGTTAGACAGAAACCAGATACAGAGTTGATTTGGATTGCACGACGCATAGCAACAGCATCGAACCAACCTGTACGACGTAGACGACCAGTTGTCGCACCGAACTCGTGGCCAACTTCACCTAAGTGCTTACCAATTGGATCTTGCTTATCTAAACCGTCGTATAGTTCAGTCGGGAATGGACCAGCACCAACGCGAGTACAGTACGCTTTTGCGATACCCAAGATGTAACCGATGTGACGAGGACCAAAACCAGAACCTGCAGCAACACCACCAGCAGTCGTGTTAGAAGACGTTACGTACGGGTAAGTACCGTGGTCGATATCAAGTAGTGTACCTTGTGCACCTTCGAACATGATCTTGTCGCCGCGCTTACGTGCTGCGTCTAGTTCGTCAGTTACGTCGATAACCATTGACGTTAGTAGTTCAGCGTAGCCTTTAGCTTGCTCAAGTACTTCTTCGTAGCTTACTGGCTCCGCTTTGTAGAAGTTAACTAGTTGGAAGTTATGGAACTCCATGACTTCTTTTAGCTTCTCTGCGAAAGTCGCCATATCGAATAGGTCGCCAACGCGTAGACCGCGACGAGCAACTTTATCTTCGTATGCTGGACCGATACCACGACCAGTAGTACCGATAGCTTTTTTACCGCGAGCGATTTCGCGAGCTTGGTCCATTGCAACGTGGTAAGGAAGAATTAGCGGACATGCTTCAGAAATGAAAAGACGCTCGCGTACTGGAATACCGCGCTCTTCAAGAGGCTTCATTTCTTTAAGTAGAGCTTCAGGTGATAGTACAACACCGTTACCGATAACACATTTTACGTTATCGCGAAGGATACCTGATGGAATTAAGTGAAGAACGGTTTTTTCACCGTCAATTACGAGAGTGTGACCTGCGTTGTGACCGCCTTGGTAGCGTACCACGTATTTTGCATCTTCAGTTAAAAGGTCTACGATTTTACCTTTACCTTCGTCACCCCATTGGGTGCCTAGAACGACTACGTTATTTCCCATCTTTCCAAGTCTGATTGCTAGTTAAAAATGGATTCTAGCACCGAATCACGCTTCTTGCAGTCATTTTTTGTTCACAGAGTTGCTACCAGAATGTCATCTTGCCGCTTTGTTCATTTTGAAATCAGCATATCACTGATAGTATTTAGCTTTCTCTATTCGACTGGAAAGCGCTATGTCTGAATCCATATGGTTGGCGATTGGGCTCGTCTTGATCGTGGAAGGCATTGGGCCACTGATTGCTCCTAACGGTTGGCGGAATATGGTGGCTCAATTAAGTGAACAACCCAACAATCAGCTACGACGCATCGGTGGCTGCCTAGTAGTTGCTGGAGCCGTAATCGCCATCATGATGAGCTAGCACTTAGCATCAGATACAAAAAAGGCTCCCTAAGGAGCCTTTTATTTCAATGAGACGCGGAGATTATTTCTCCATGCTGCCCTTCGACTGGTTCATGTATTGGAAGAACTCACTCTTCGGATCAAGTACCAGAATATCGCTCTTAGAGCTGAAGGACTTCTCATACGCACGTAGCGAGCGTAGGAAGCTAAAGAACTCAGGGTCTTTGTTGTATGCTTCAGCATAAATCTTCGCAGCTTCAGCATCCGCCTCACCTCGTGTCACACGCGCAGTTTTATCAGCTTCAGCTAGAATAGTTGCTACTTCTAGTTCTGCTTGAGCACGAATAACTTCCGCTTTTTCACGACCTTGAGAACGGTGCTTACGAGCAACGGACTCACGCTCCGCACGCATACGACGGTAGATAGACTCACTGATTTCATCAGGCAGGTTGATTTTCTTCATTCGGAAATCAACGACACGAACACCCAAGTCTTTCATTGCGCTTTCACGCGTGTCTTTCAATACTTCAGACATGATTAGGTCGCGTTCACCATCAATCTCAAGCGCCTCACGAGCCGCTTCAGTTGCGACAACATCGGCACTTGCGTCTTCTGGTAGCACATCATCGTTACGTGGACCAGATACGATCTGTTTGATTTCACGAGCACCGATTTCAGAACGAAGCACGTCCGTCACTTTACGCTCAAGTAGTGCCTCTGCTGTTAGCGAGTTACCACCGCCTGTCGCGAGGTAGTAGCGACCAAAATCTTCAATACGCCACTTCACGTAGGTATCAATGATAACGTCTTTTTTCTCAGACGTTACGAAACGGTCTGCACGACCATCCATTGTTTGGATACGTGCATCAAGTTGTTTCACACGGTCAAACAAAGGCATCTTGAAATGCAGACCAGGCTCGTAAATTCGAGTGATGTCGTTGTTGTCTTTCAAGACACGACCAAATCGAACCACGATACCGCGCTCACCTTCAGGAATCACAAACAAAGACATCAACATTAATGCCAGTGCGATTACCAGTACAGGGATCATTAACTTACGCATTCTTAGTATCTCCCTTGACGTGAACCTGTTGAACGAGACTGCGTGTTCGAAGTGTCTTCTTGTGTACGATCAGACTCAAGTTGAATTTGATCATAAGTTGAAGATGACTTCGATTTACGTTTGGTATCTGCTTTGCCCTCTTGTCCCGCCAACTTATCGATTGGAAGGTAAAGAAGATTGCCGCTTGATTCCGAGTCAATCAACACTTTCGAAGTGCTTGAGTACACCTCTTCCATTGCGTCAATGTACAGACGATCACGCGTTACACCAGGCGCTGCTTGGTATTCTGGTAGTAGTTTTTCGAACTGTGCTACCTGACCAAGAGCCTCGTTAGTGACACGCTCATTGTAACCTTGTGCTTCTTTCTTCAAACGCTCTGCACGACCCGTTGCCTTAGGCAAGATTTCGTTCTTGTATGCTTCAGCTTCACGAATGAAACGCTCTTCATCCTCACGTGCTGCGATTGCATCATCAAACGCATCTTTCACTTGCTCTGGTGGACGAGCAGACTGGAAGTTCACATCAACAAGTACCAGACCCATATCATAGCTATCAATGATTTGGTTCAGTGTTTCTTGCGTAGTTTGACGAATTTGCTGACGACCACTGGTTAGAATGCTATCCATCAATGAGTCACCAATTACTGCACGTAGTGCAGAATCCGTTGCTTGACGCAAGCTGTCGTCTGCATTGGTTACACGGTACAAGTATTTGTATGGGTCAGTCACTCGGTACTGAACATCCATCGCAACTGTTACAACGTTTTCATCTTTGGTCAGCATTAGACCAGATGCACGTAGTGAACGAATCGCTTGTACGTTTACCGCTTCGTACTCATCAATAAAGCGAGGACGCCAGTTAAGACCTGGGTCTACGATACGATCGTATTTACCTAAACGCAGTACAACACCACGCTCTGCTTCACCGATGGTGTAAAAACCAGCGAAGAACCAAACTGCAACAGCAATCAGAGCAATCACGCCAAAGCCAATTGCACTACCACCACCGCCGCCGATTGGAGAACCACCGCCGCCTTTTTTACCAAACTTGCCGCCCAGCTTTTGACTCAGTTTGTTGAACACTTCATCTAAATCTGGCGGACCTTGATCTCGGCCACCAGGACGCTGGCCACCACGATTATTATTACCCCAAGGGTCATTATCGCGGCCATTGTTGCCGTTGTTATTTCCAGGCTCATTCCACGCCATTAGAAAGCTCCATCATTTGATATGACGTTATACTGTAGCAGTCCTTTAAGTGACTATAAAGCCAGTCAAAACTGCCCCTTCTCTTTTTTCAAGTCTAGACCAATCTACTTGCTGCATTCGAATATCGATCAACAAGTTACCATCCTGGTCATATTCCTCACGTTGAATACACTTCATTTGGAAGAAGGTACTACGGAATCGTCCTTGATACTGTGGAGGAATTCGCAACTGATGCTCGACCATTTGTGACGCCAGACGTTCCGTCAGCGCCTCAAACAGGACATCAATGCCCAACCCATCCATTGCTGAAACCCAAACTGCGCGAGGTACGCCTTCCTCGTCTCGTTCTATACGTGGTTTCTGCGAATCTAGATTGTCGATTTTATTCATGACAACCAGAGTCGGCACTTCATGCGCGTCGATCTCTTCTAGTACTTCATGAACAGCTTGAATATTCTCACGAAAACGCTCATCACTGGCATCAACAACATGTAACAAAATGTCAGCTTCTTGCGTTTCCTGCAAGGTTGCCTTGAAGGCCGCAACCAAGTCGTGTGGCAAATGTCGAATAAAACCAACCGTGTCTGCCAAGATGGCAGGACCAACATCTGCTAACTCTATCTTACGTAAAGTCGGGTCCAAAGTAGCAAATAATTGATCAGCCGCGTACACGCCAGCTTCTGTAATACGGTTGAAGAGTGTCGACTTACCCGCGTTGGTGTAACCCACAAGTGAAACCGTTGGGATTTCAGCTCGATTTCGGGCGCGGCGCCCTTGTTCACGCTGCTTCGCTACTTTGTCTAAGCGTCGCAGGATGGCTTTGATTCTGTCACGCAATAAGCGACGGTCGGTTTCCAGCTGGGTTTCACCCGGGCCACGTAAACCGATACCACCTTTCTGCCTTTCAAGGTGCGTCCAACCACGAATCAAACGAGTAGAGATATGACGAAGTTGAGCCAGCTCTACCTGTAGCTTACCTTCGTGTGTTCGAGCTCGTTGAGCAAAGATATCGAGAATAAGACCAGTGCGGTCGAGAACTCGACATTGGCACAGTGCTTCGAGGTTACGTTCTTGGGCAGGAGAGAGGGCGTGATTAAAAATCACAATTTCGGCACCCGTTGATTGTACCGCTGTAGCAATCTCTTGGGCCTTACCCTCTCCGACATAGTATTTCGGGTGTGGGGATTGACGACTACCAGTTACCACTTGTAGCGCCTCTACCCCAGCAGAAGAAACCAGCATTTCGAACTCAGCCAGATCTTCCCATTCACCTTCTTGCGTGAAGTTGATATGAACAAGTACGGCTCGCTCACCGGATTCATAACGGTCAAACAAGCAATCAACTCCTTATTTTAAAAATACTCGATGAAGAATTAATCTTCTGATTTCTCTTGTGGACGCTCACCTTGTGGACGTTCACCGCTGTGATGGCTCACTGGACGAGCCGGCACAACTGTTGAGATCGCGTGCTTGTACACCATTTGGTTAACAGTATTCTTCAGCAGGATCACAAATTGATCGAATGATTCGATCTGACCTTGTAGTTTAATACCATTCACAAGGTAGATAGATACCGGGATACGCTCACGACGTAGCGCGTTTAGAAATGGGTCTTGTAGAGATTGCCCCTTAGCCATTTTTATTTTCCTTATTTAATTTGTAGTTGTAATTATTTAGCTAGTGGTGCAATGCAAAAGATACGGCTTTTGCATCTGAGCTAAACGAATCAAAAATGCACTCTAAGTAATTAGCAGCATAGTATAAAAACCGCCAACAACAGATCCTTTGAGAGTGCGTTCACGCAAAAACGATCACATTATACACAGCTATGTCAATCAGATGCTATTGCTTCCGACATCGTTTCTAATGCCTGTTCAATGTTCTCGCTATCCAACCAAGTTAAATCATCCCAGCTGCGTAACCAGGTGATTTGACGCTTGGCCAATTGACGAGTCGCGCATACGCCACGAAATACCGCTTCGTCACGTGTACACTCCCCATCTAAATACTCCCACATCTGTCGATAACCGACGCATCGTATGGAAGGAAGATCGGGGTGAAGATCTTTTCGCGAATGTAACGCTTTCATTTCTTCTTCAAAGCCCGCTTCCATCATCTTCTCGAAACGGAGTTCAATCCGACGGTGAAGTTCTGCCCTATCCTTGGGAGCTATTGCAAACTGCTTGACTCGGTATGGTAGGCTTTCACCTTTCGTTTGAGTCAATTCAGTCAAAGTTTTACCTGAAATGCGAAAAACTTCCAATGCCCGAGATAAACGTTGGGGATCATTGGGATGGATTCTCGCGGCTGACACAGGATCAACCTCTTTGAGTTCATCGTGCAACACTGACCAACCTTTAGTCAATGCCTCTTGTTCAATTTGCTGACGAATTTCAGGATTTGCAGCAGGAAGTGGTGATAAACCTTCAAGTAACGCCTTGTAATACAGCATTGTTCCACCCACAAGAAGTGGAATTTTTCCTTCTGCAACAATATCATCCATCGCTTTCAATGCATCTCGACGAAAGTCGGCGACAGAGTAAGATTCACTTGGATCCAAAATATCTATCAAGCGATGAGGCGCCAAACTTAACTCTTTTTCATCCGGTTTCGCCGTACCGATATCCATCCCTTTGTAGATCAAAGCAGAATCAACACTGATGATCTCAACCGGAAATTTTTGACGAAGACGAATCGCCAGCTCAGTTTTGCCTGATGCAGTTGGCCCCATTAAAAATAGCGCCAAAGGTAGTTTATCTGTCATGGTTTTAATTTGGCTATCGTGGCAGAGAAATCAACAGCGGATACGAATTTTGTATCTTCTAATGGCAATTGACCATGTCTTAGCTGTTCAAGTTCCGCAATAATTTGAATGGCTTCAGAAAAAGTATAGTGACTCTTCACTGTCGTGACCTGTAATGCGAGCCAATCTATCAACTCAGACAGCATCTGAGCCGCTGCTATACCTTCGTTCACACAAGATTGCGCGTAAGATAACAGATCTGGTACTAAATTTTGTAAGTTTTGTTGACGCAGCGGAGCTGGGACGCCCATCACCATTAAGGCGTGCTCGTTTCTCGCTTTCAATTGAATACCAAGCAATGCCAAATCTTGTTGATAATCTTGGGCCAGTCTCACTAATTCGGCCTCTAACTTAATAGATAGAGGAACAAGCAGAGGTTGTGCCTTGAGTGCACCATCGCTTGGAGAAAGCTGGCCTTTTACACGATAAAATTCTGCTCTAGGTAACGAGACTAACGCCGCCCCACTGTCACTGCTCATCAAAACAAATTGTTCATCGACCACCATCAGCGCTTTGCCCAATGCAGTAATCGATGGCATTGATGTGTGCGAAGTTATCGTTTGGGGCGCTATTGGAGTGACTGCCTGAGCCTCAAACTCTGGCGTTTTCAACAGCTCGTGATAAGCGCGTACTTCTTGTTTAGTTGGCGCTGGTTCTACGTGGCGCTCTTTACTGTGACTTGGCTTTGGTGCAGGTTTGGATTCCACCCAATCATTACGTTTGAATGACTCCACTACGCGCGCCTCTCGCACGGAGGTTTCACTAGGACCGCTATTACGAGGCTTCACTTCATAATCACTGCGTCCAGGATAAGCCGGTGTACTCTCTATCGCTTGATAAACCCGCTCTGGTACTGGTGAAGATGCTGGCTCTTGTACATTTTCAGGCTCTGGCGAATGCTCAATCTCTTCGGACTCAGTCGGTTCCACGCGATGAAATGCCGATTCATTCACCTGTGGTTTATCAATCACGGCGCTTTGCGCAAGTGCATCCGTCAAAGCTTGATAGATGAAATCATGCACCAAACGAGCTTGGTGGAAACGCACTTCATGCTTAGCAGGGTGAACATTCACATCTACTTGGTGCGGATCTAGCTCAATAAAGAGCACATACGCAGCAAACTGATCTGGCTTTAAGCTCATTTCATAGCTTTGACGAATCGCGTGATTGATTAATTTGTCACGCATCATTCGGCCATTCACATAGCAATATTGTAAATCGCTTTGCTGCCTTGCTCCCTCTGGCGTGGTAATCCACCCATGTAGCTTTAACCCTTGATGCTCAAGCTCGATTCTGAGCATATGCCGCACAAACGCATTACCGCAGACAGCAGCAATACGCTTTTCGGTTTGAAGCTGATTTTTCGCCGCGCGATATTGACGGATGATCTTGCCGTTATGACGCACATTGATGGTGACATCAAAGCGGCTTAACGCAATACGTTTCAATAACTCATCAATATGAGCAAATTCGGTTTTCTCCGTACGAAGAAACTTGCGACGCGCTGGAGTATTAAAAAATAAGTCCAACACCTCAACAGTCGTGCCAATCGGGTGCGCTGCTGGCTTAAGCTTCACCTGCATATCACGCCCTTCGGAGTAGGCACTCCAGGCTTCTTCTTGTGCCGCAGGACGCGACGTGAGCGTCAAACGCGAGACTGAGCTAATACTGGCTAACGCTTCACCGCGAAAACCTAGACTCATAATGGCTTCGAGATCATCTAAGGTATGTATCTTAGATGTCGCATGACGACTGAGCGCTAAGCCAAGTTCATCTTTCGCGATACCTTTTCCGTTATCACGAACACGAATCAGCTTTGCGCCTCCTTTCTCGATATCGATATCGATTCGAGTTGCACCAGAATCAAGACTATTTTCAACCAGTTCTTTAATCACAGAAGCAGGTCTTTCGACCACTTCCCCTGCGGCGATTTGGTTTGCAAGTCTGGCTGGCAAAATTTTAATCGTCATAATGAGTTAGAAGCTCACCTACTTGTTTGGAATGATCAGGACTTGCCCAACCGCTAGCTGATCAGAGCGTAAGTTATTCGCTTTACGAATGCTCGATACGCTAACGCCGTATTTGGACGCTATTTTGCCAAGGAACTCACCCCGAGAAACCTTGTGCTTACGAATCGGTTTATCTTTTACCGCGACCGTTATCTTCAACTTTTGCCCTACCCACAAGGTATCTGACTTCAAGTTATTCTCTCGGCGGATATCTGAAACCTTCACTTTATAGTGATTCGCAATCTTACCTAAGAACTCACCAGACTTAACCTTGTGCGTAATGGTTTCTGTCTCAACAGTAATCGGTTTACTTGGCACTTTAATCGTACCAGCAGAAGGAATGTTGAGCTTCTGACCAATTGCCAAGCCTGTCGACTTCAAGTTGTTTGCCGACATCAGCGCTTTAGAGCTAAGCCCATATTTGTTCGCGATCACCGATAATGACTCGCCACGCTTTACAATATGTACCATTGGCTTCGCTGAAGGCGAGAACACCGTACCCTCTGGTGGGTTATCTTTTAAGTACTTGACGACCGCCTTAGTGATAGCCTGAGCTAACTTATCTTGGTGCGCTCGTTGAAACAGTAAACGCTCTTCTGTTGGGTTAGAAATAAAGCCCGTTTCCACTAGCACAGACGGAATCTGTGGAGAGCGTAAAACCGCAAGGCTGGTGTTGATCGGTTTGGTGTTATGCAGGTGCGCAACACGTCCCATCTCACCTAGGATTTCTGTTGCCAGTTTATAGCCTTCTTTTTGTGAATGACTAAACTGCAAGTCCAACAAAGTTTGGTTCACGTTACGATCTTTTGTCTTCGTGAAGAACGCATTACCCGAGCCGCCCAATAACTCAGACTGTTTCTCATGGTTCTCGACCCAACGAGCAATTTCGGTATTTGCACGACGAGTATTTAGTACGAAGACCGATCCACCGCGAGGCTTCGGTGAAGTAAACGCATCTGCGTGAATGGAAATCAGCAAGTGCGCATCATTTTCACGAGCAATCGCGACACGACGGTTTAAGTTTACAAAATAATCTCCCGTACGAGTCATGCGCGTTTTAATACCAGGAGTCGCATCGAGCTGAGCAGCAATTTTTCTTGAGATACTCAATACCGCATCTTTCTCGTACTTACGACGTGAAGGGCCAATAGAGCCAGGGTCTTCCCCACCGTGACCAGGGTCGATAACAATTAACACTTCTTGAGCTCGTTGAACTGAACTCATGTCTTTGCTGGCCGCCGCTGGCTTACTCGGTTTAGAGGTCGATGCCTTCTTACCGTGCGGTAAATCAATCACCAAGCGGTGACCATACTGCCCACCTGGTGTTGGGCTTAATTTAAATAATTCCGCTTGAACGCTCTTTTTTAGTTCAAACACCAAACGATAAGTGCCCTTCTCTGGAGGCGAGCTTTTTCGTACCAGTTTTAAAACAGGGCTATCCGTAACAGTAACAGGCAGTTTGGCCTGCATCGTCGTGCTTTTTAAATCCACGACAAGGCGATCCGGCCCTGATAAAGAGAAATAGGAATAGTCAGCTTCCGAGCCTAAATCGATGACAACACGTGTTTCATCAGGTGAAGGCCAAACTCGAAAACTCTTAACGACGTTAGCAAATGCTAAATTGGGGATGAGAAGGAGAAAAGTGGCGACAAACGTCGCCACTACTCTAAAATTTGAAAAACTCAACATAGCTCCAATCGACTGAGTAACTGCACACCATAATCATTATTAGCTGTTAGTTCGGCTACACGTTGCTCACCTTGGTAGCGAATGTTTACATCAAGATCCGGTTGTGGCAGTAAGCCATGCCCTTTTTCAGGCCATTCAACCAAGCAAATCGCATCGTCTGTGAAATAGTCTCGAATACCCATAAACTCAAGCTCTTCAGGATCCGCAAGACGATAAAGGTCGAAGTGATATACTTGCCACTGATCCAACTGGTACGGTTCGACTAGAGTATAAGTTGGACTTTTCACGTTACCTTGATGACCAAGAGCACGGACAAAACCACGACTAAAGGTTGTTTTACCTGCACCCAAATCACCATGCAGATAAATTGTGGTTTGCTGGGAACAAAGCTGAGCCAAAGCGGTGCCTAGTGCAACCGTTTCATGCTCATCTTTTAAATTGAATTGTTTCGTGCTCATTGATGCTTCTCTAACTAATGATCGTTGACTATATAAAAATCAAAAGAACAGGAATAGTAAACCGTGTTGGTTTTGAGAGACAAGCTTTCAAATGTCATATGTGCGAAAAAAGTATCCAATAAACGGTATCTTAATCATCTTAGTATCGACCTAGATTTAGAATATATGCAAATGACGTCAATAAGCAGTATTCACAACATCAAAAACGTACCTAACTGGGTAGCACCAAAGCCAGAGATCCGTTAAGATCCGCCCCCCTTTATTCCGGTGGTTAACATGAACTACGAACAACTCGCACAACAAATCAAAGTTTGGGGAAAAGAACTCGGCTTCCAAAAAGTTGGGATCTGCGACGTTGATCTGAGTGAACATGAAGCAGCACTACAAAAATGGCTTGATGCAGGCTATCACGGCTCAATGGATTGGATGGCTCGTCACGGTATGATGCGTGCTAGACCCCATGAGCTACTCCCGGGAACCGTTCGTGTTATCAGCGTCCGGATGGACTATCTGCCACCAGAGGCTCAATTCGCTTCGAACCTCGCGAATAAAAGTCATGCCTATATTAGCCGCTACGCACTAGGGCGCGATTATCACAAGCTCGTCAGAAAGCAGCTAAATAAGCTCGGCAAACTTATTGAACAAGAGGTTGGTCAATATGGTTACCGACCTTTCGTTGATTCCGCACCAATATTAGAGCGACCTCTCGCCCAAAAAGCGGGCTTAGGTTGGACCGGGAAACATTCCCTGATTTTAGATCAAGACTGTGGATCGTGGTTCTTTTTAGGTGAACTACTTATCGACTTACCACTACCCGTTGATGAGCCAAGCGTTGATCAGTGCGGTAAATGCAAAGCATGCATTACATCATGCCCAACACAAGCCATCGTTGAAGACAAAGTTGTCGATGCCAGGCGTTGTATCTCTTATCTCACCATCGAGTTCGGTGGCGTGATTCCTGAAGAGTTTCGAAAGCCAATGGGTAACCGCATTTATGGTTGTGACGACTGTCAATTGGTTTGCCCATGGAACCGCTACGCCGACATAACGGAGCAAGATGATTTCCACCGTCGTGACAGTTTCAAAAACCCTGACCTCGTCGACATGTTTAACTGGGATGAAGCGACTTTTCTAAAAAATATGGAAGGCTCCGCTATCCGTCGTATTGGTCATATACAGTGGCTACGTAACATCGCTGTCGCACTTGGTAATGCAGAATATAGTCAGCGAATCATAGATGCGCTGGAAAGTCGGCAAGGTGAAAATAAATTACTTGATGAGCACATTAAATGGGCTTTGACAGAGCAACTGAATCAACTCCCCACTGAGAGTAATTCATCTATAGAGACGAAAAAGCAACGCTTAATAAGGATAGTCGAGAAGGGACTGCCGAGAGACGCATAGAGCGTAGTCTATATGCAAGAGATTGAAAGTACTTTTGCATGTTCAATTCATGACCTTGTTCTCAATTTTGTAATGTGGAAAAAAATTTGAGATTCAAGAAAAACAAGCTAGCAGAAAAAAGTTAAACACAGCTCGGAGAAATGACTAGGATCAAAACAATACCAGTTAATGATCGTATTTTAACGTACTCGATCCGACAAAAAACTTATTTTTTCTTTATATAACAAAGATTTAATTGATATTTCTTTGTTGTTTCCACTTCACTTTAGAGAAAAGATCTTTCTTCCCCATCATAAAAAGTCAAGCTAAAAACACTTTATCAACCAACTTATCCACAGAACGACGTATGTGGATAACTCTGTTAATTAAAGTAGATAAAACACGCGAAGCCTCATCATACTTGTACGTCAGCCGATTCATATCGTGTTTTAAACACAAACGAAATCGTCCGACATCATATGATGCGGATAAAAGTTTAGCTTTTGGGGATTCATGCTTCGCAGCATTATGAAAAGAGCGATGTGATTGGTTGCGAGAAGCAGGCGTTGAATCAAGCGGCGCATCCGTAGACGACTTAACAATTGTATACTAAATAAGTACTCAATCTATCGTCTTGTATTTGGTTGCGGGGGCCGGATTTGAACCGACGACCTTCGGGTTATGAGCCCGACGAGCTACCAAGCTGCTCCACCCCGC